>JBDTUL010000225.1:0-9291 GCA_040007735.1 Gammaproteobacteria bacterium
CGCAAAGACAGTTTTGCTTCAGAAGTAGTTATCGTCCGCCGGCACCGGAGCTGCGCTGATCAGCCAGTAGACGAGCCCGGCACTGATCAGGATGACGATGACCGCCCTCACGAGCTCGGATTTCGTGATGGCCTCGTGCACCGGCACCGAGCTGGCGTCTTTCTTCCCGTGCACCATGGCGCCGACCAAGTTCTGCTTCTTCACCAGGAAGTAGAACGCGATAGCCATCAGGTGCAGCGCCACCGCCGCCAGGATGAAATTGAAATTCAGATGGTGAAGCGCCGTCAGCCGCTCGGCCAGCGCGCCGCTGACCGCGCCGTTGTACGGGCCGGTCCACACGATATCGTCCGTGGCGAACAGGCCGGTTGCCGCCTGGAACCCCACCAGCAGCAACATCAGGATCACCATGATTCCGCCCAGCGGGTTGTGCCCTACCGTCTGGATCATGCTGCCGGCCGCAAGGCCGCGGGCATAGGCCCAGATTCGAGCCGGGCTCGCCAGGAAGTTGCTGAAGCGGGCATGCCGCGGCCCGACGAAACCCCACAGGATGCGGAACACGATCAGCCCGAGGGTCCAGTACCCCAGGTACATGTGGACCTGCATCCAGTCGAAGCCGATTTCGGCCGTCGCCCAGGACGCGGCCATGCTGAGCACCAGCAGCCAGTGAAACGCCCGCAGGGGGAGATCCCAAACCAGAACCTTGCCGTCAGCCATGTCGCACTTTCGATCGGTCACCTGCACAGGGGCTCGATTCTAGGGGGCAAGCCGCGTACCTCGCCAAAGAAAAAGGGCCGCATCCGTTTCCGGACGCGGCCCAACGAGGATCGAGAAGGTTCTTTGGAGAAGCTCGAGGCTTAGAAGTTGGTGCGGAAGCCCAGGCGATACACGCGGCCCAGGGTGTCGAAGTAGATCGCGTTGGTGCCGCCGTTCACGTTACCGCCCTGTCCGCTGCCCGGCGCGATCGGGGGATCGCGGTCGAACAGGTTGTCGACGACGGCGAAGATCTGCACATCTTTCGTCGGGCCGACATTGTCGAACTGGTACGAGCCGGAGAGCCCGAAGATCGCATAGCTCGGCACGTGGTTGTCGCTGATGGTCACGCCACCCACGATCGGCGTCGGGAAGGTGCCATCGGCGTTCTGCGTGAAGCCGCGCGAGTTGATCTTGCCCGAGCTCACGTAACGGCCCTGCCCCGTGAGGCTGATGGGACCGTGGTTCCACGTGGCTGACAGGTTGCCCAGCCACTTCGGTGCCGGGGTGTTGTCCGTCAGGAAGTTGTTGGACGTGCCCGTCTGCCCCACGACGTTGTAGACCGGGAGGATCGCCAGCGTCTGGAACTTCTGGTCGATCATGCGAGTGCCGAGCAGCCGGAAATTGATGCTGTCGACGTCGTTGATGGACCAGAGGTAGCTCGTCGTCACATCTACACCCTTGTAGGTGTAACCCTTTCCGTTGTACGCCACGCTGTTCAACGTCTGGATGTCCGTGTAGTTGGGATCGGCAGCCGGGTTCGTCCTGACGAGCTGCGCGCAGGCCGCAGGGTCACCCTTACCGTAGTTACACGCATCCAGCACAATTCGCGCGCCGGCCTGGTTGATCGAATCCTGGAGGTCGATGCGGAAGTAGTCTGCCGCGAACTCGAAACCCGGGATGAGATCCTTCGGCCGCAAGACGAGACCCAGAGTCGTGGTGTCAGCCTTCTCTGGACGCAGGAGCACGTTGCCACGCAGGTCATAGTTACAGGGATCGGTGTTCGTGCCCACCGGACCGCAGAACGCGAAGGCGCCGCCGCCGGAAATCACCTGGCGGTAATACAGCTCACGGAAGTTCGCCGCACGGCTGTCGCGCGACTGGCTGCCACGGAAGCGGAGCCACTCGACCGGATCCCAGATTCCGCTGACCTTCCACGTGAAGATGTTATTTACTTGAGACAGCCCGGAGGTACCGAACTTGCCTTGGTTGTCGTAACGGGACAAACGAGCTGCCGTGTTGAACTCCAGCTTCTTCGCGAAGGGCGCATCCTTCAGCACCGGGATGTTGGTTTCGAGGAAGCCTTCGGCGACATCCACGTCGCCGGCGAAGGATTCGCCGTACTGAACCAGGTAGTCCTGCCGGACAGCGTCGGGAATGCCCGAAGCCGCGATGTTCTCACCCTTCTCCATGCGGTACTCGCCACCGACAGCCGCCTGGATGGGGCCGGCGCCGAAGCCTTCCCACACATCGCCTGACGCACTGGCCGCGAGCACCTGTTGCTCGTAATCGAGTTTCTCGTCCAGCGAACCGAACGAGTAATCATGCGCGGCCTGCGAGATGACACCGTTACCGAACGGGTTGAGCGGCACGCAACCGACGGCAAGCGAAGGATTCACGGTGGCGTACGTGGGGTTTGCAGCGACGGCGGCCGCATAACCGTCACGTGTCACGCGGCACTGAATCTGCCCGTTGGCGCCGACTACGGCATCAGTTGCCATCAGATAGGCGATGAGATGACGATTGTCCTGCACAAACTGCTCACGCGAGGTCTTGCCGTACTGGTAGTACGTGTCCCAGCTCCACGACGACTGACCGAAGGTGCCATCGAAGCCCAGCGCGATGCGCTTCACATCGGTTGTGAACTCCGTCTGCGAGTCGACCTGGCTCGTCCAGTCCTTGTTCAGAGCGGCGTAGGGCTGACCCTGCAGGGCCGGGTTCCCTGGCGTGACCCGGACGGCCTGCTGAGCGGCCAGCAACGATGCGGACGACAGGAAGGCACTGTCGTTCAGAATGCGCTGATTGGTCGCATCCTGCGCACCAGTGATGTTCACCGTCTCCACTTTGCCGTACGAGAGATCGACACTCATGTTGGTGCTGTCGGTGAGCTCGTACGTGAACGTTCCCGCGGCCACGTTGCGTTTCACGGGTGCGCGCAGATTGGTGTACTGATAGATCGAGCGGCCATCGCCGCCCGGCACTACGTTCGTCGGCAAACCGCCGGCGAAAGGCTGCTGGCCCAGGTTGAACACCTGCGTGCCGGTGCCGTCGGCCGTGCCCTGGAAGGTTTGCGTCAGCGCCTTGTTGGTGGTGTAGAACACACCGGTAGTGCTGATCTGATTCTGGTGCAGGTTCGTGCCCAGGATCTGCTGCGGGTTCGGCGCCGGGCCGGGAGGCGCTCCGAGTGCGCCGGTGTTCTGGTAGATGCCGTTGCCTTCCTGGCACCAGTCACGGCCGCTGAAGCACTTCACCGCCTGGGAATCCTGGAACTCATAGCCGACCACGAAGTGGCCGCGGTCCGCGAACAGGCCCTGGCCGTATGCGAACGCGACGTGCTTGTCGTCGCCGTCGCTCTCGCCGGTCTGCGCGAAGTCCACCTGAGCCTTGCCGCCTTCGAGCTTGCGGGCCAGGAAGATGTTGTTCACGCCCGAGATGGCGCCGGACCCGTAGGCCGCCGAGGCGCCGCCGGTCACGATGTCCACACGATCGATCATGATCGACGGAATGAAGTTGAGGTCGACGCCGTCGCCCTGGTTCGTCGGAACGAAGCGGCGATTGTTGATGAGGTTCAGCGTGCGGCTGCCAAAGAACGGGTTCAGTCCGCGCAGGTTCGCAATAGTGGACCCGAGGAAGAAGTTGGCGTTGCCGGTCGTCGTCGGCGTGTTGTTAGAGAGGTTGGAGGGCAGCTGCTTCACTGCGTCGCCAACGTTCACGATGCCGAGATTCTTGAGGTACGTCGAATCGACCACGGTGGTCGGATTGGCCGTATCGAAATCGGTGGTGCGGCGGATGCGCGAGCCGGTTACCGTGATTTCCTCGACGGAGAGCACTCCGCCGCCTTTGTCTGCAGCGGCCCCTGAGGCCTCCTGCGCGTGGGCGAGATTTCCCGCTCCCACTCCCACCAGTGCGATTGCGCATGCGGCCTGGGCCCGCGTGGCAAACGTCCTGGACCTGGCGGCCACCAGGATGTCAGCTACCGCTGCACCGACCTGAGAGCGCCCGAAAACTGTGTGGCTTCGATTCACCGTTAAACCCCCCAACAAGTAAACAAACAAGCAGATAAAAAACGTTTGGCAGATCACCCCCGGGGCCGCCCGGGTCTGAACTCCATTCACCACTGCCGGCTCGCACGCGGCCCGCTGCGCCCCACAGCGCAGGATCGAAATCGACGTTCGAGACGTTTGGCTAAGAGCTGAAACCTGGACTTGGGTGTGCGGGGCGGATGTATCCGCCTCGTGCCAGTCCCTGCGCTCTCCCTCGACAACTCGTCTGTGTCTATTTCCGCTTAGCGCAACATGTGCACTGCATGAAAGTGGCCGGAGTGTACACGTTGGTATTGAAACAACCAGCCGTCTCTTTCGTGAATTGGGTCACAGAGCTGGGGCGCGGAGGGATACTTTTGTACCGGTGTCCATGTTCGGTATTCGAACGCGGCATTGGCTCACACATGACAGACGATTGTGCTGAAAGCTTTGATTTTATTGTTGTTCTTTGAATGCGGGACTAAAGTCGGGGTGATTGTAGTTGGCGACATGAGCGGGTGCCGACAGATCACCATGTAGCGCAAGGGATGGGGGCAATGAGGAGTCTCCGCACCGGGCCTGTGCGTGTTCGTTCGTTTTATGCGACATAGCTGTCGCCTTCCGAAGTCTCTAGACTGTTTTGTCGTTTTTCTACACTTTTGTTGCGGGAACGCCCAAATGGCCCTCAGACGCCGGGCGGCAGGGGAAGTTGAGGTCGGCTCTTAGCCACCCCAAAAACAAAAAGGAAGTTCCGAGCCGCCCGGCGATTGAGGGCACTCGCTCAAAAGAGAAACGCGCCTCTAGAGCTGCCGCTTCTCACCGCCACCCGCAGCCAACTCTTTAATGAGCGCCGCCGTAGCGTCATGAACATCAATGCGGTTACCCCCGCGCCCATGCCCCCCTGCGCGCCCCAGAGCCGAATCCAGGGGCGTCATTCCCTTGGCATCCTTCACATTGAGGTCACCGCCGTTAGCCACCAGCGCCTTCACAACGTCGTTCCAGCCCCACAGAGCCGCACCATGCAGCGCCGTCTGTCCAAGGCGAGATTCACCGCGCGACCCGGGGTTCTCTCCAGCGCGCGCATTCACATCAGCGCCCGCCTTCACCAGCAGATTGATCGACTCAACAGCTTCCGCCTCTGTCTTGAAGCGCCCGCGCGTATCGATCTCATTCGAGGCGAGGCCCGCCGCCGCCATCACAGGCGTGACGTCGCCGATGTTGCCCAGATTCGGATTCGCGCCATGCGCCAGCAGCAACTTGATGGCCGGCACATCGCCCGCTTTCGCAGCGCGCAGCAGTGGAGTGCTGCCGATCGTGAGCAGCAGATCCGCCCCGCGATCCGGCCCGAGCGCGCGATACGGCGGATACAGTTTCAACTGCGCGTTGGCATTAGCGCCCGCATCGAGCAACAACTCGATCATCTTGAGACTGGTGGTGTCATCGAGCGAAATGCGGTCAGGCCGGCCACCATGAGGCAGCGTGTTCAGATCCACGGCGCAATACAACGGCGCACGTCCCCACCAGTCCCACTTGTTAGGGTTGGCACCCTTCTTCAACAGGTGAGCCGCAACGTCGAAATGAAAGTTAGTGACCGCGATAATCAGCGGCGTGACACCTTCCGGGTCCGCCATATTCAAATCGGCCCTGGAGTCCACGAGCGTCTTGACGCACTCGAGACACCCCTGGCGTGATGCGTAAAGCAGCGGCGTCAGCCCGCCCGCCGGGCGAGCCTGCGCACGCGGCTCTGCCGTGACCTGCCGTTGCCAGTTGTTCACCACCGAGCGCGCATTCACCTTCGCGCCGTGCTGCACGAGCAACTTCATCATTTCGGGCTGGCTCTGTGCCGCGGCCCACATCAGCGCAGTCTGCCCGCGCCATTGCTCCACAGCGTTGACGTTAGCCTTGTGTTTCAGCAGCACCTTCGCCGCGCCGATGTTGCTCGTGCGAGCCAGCACCATGAGCGCCGTCTGGCCGTCACCGTTCGGCGATTCAGGGTCCGCGCCATTCTTCAGCAGGGTTTCGATAACCGCCGGATTCCCGGCGACTGCAGCCTCCGACATCGGCGTGGCGCCATACTGATTGGCGGCGTTGACCTTCGCGCCGGCCTTGATCAGCTTCGCCACGAGATCGGCGTTGTTCTGATAGACGGCCCAATGAAGCGCCGTGGTGCCATCGGGCTCCGTCGCGTTCACATCCGCTTTCTGTCCGAGCAACGTGGTGACGGTGCTGTAGTCACCCCCCTTGATAGCCTCGACGAGCGTGCCCTCCGCCCAAGCGACGTTCTGCGCAATGAACGCCGCAACGATGACCACGCCGAGCCGCCGCATGCCCATTCTCAGATCTCCACCAGCTTCTTGTTGCTGTCGCCGAGCGCCTCCGCCGGCACACCCGCGCGATCGAGCATGGTGAGCAGCACATTCGCAAGCGGCGTGTGGTCGGGATAACGCAGGTGCTGGTTGCCCTTCACCTTGCCGCACGCCCCACCCAGCAACGCCGTCGGGAGCGGGAACTGATTGTGCCGATCGCTGTTGCTCATGTTGCTTCCATAGAGAATGAGCGAGTGGTCCAGCATCGAGCCATCGCCATCCGGCATGGCCGCAAGCTTCGTGAGGAACTTGGCGAACACCTCAGTGTGATACGTCTGAATCTTGACGAGCTTCGCGATCTTGGCCGGGTCGTTCGCGTGATGCGAGACGGCGTGGAACGCATCGGGCACGCCGATGCTGTTGTACGTGCGGCCGCTCACCTCGGCCGCCATCATGTAGTTGAAGATGCGTGTGAGATTGCCCTGGTAGGCCAGCGCCGCCATGTCGAACATCAGGTTCAGGTGCTGGTCGAACGAGTCGGGAATGCCCACCGGCACGGCCGGCAGCTTCAACTTGGAAATGTCCTGAGCCTGCGTCTTCTGCACGCGCCGTTCGAGCTCGCGCACGGTTTCGAGATAGTCGCTCATCAGTACGCGATCTCGCGCACCGAGCGTGCGCTCGAGATCCGCGGCATCCTCACGAACCATGTCGAGCACGCTGCCGTATTGCTGAACGAGCGCCGAACGCTCCTCGGGCGAATCGCCACGGCCGAAGAGGCGCTGGAACAGCTTCTTCGGGTTGTATTCCATCGGCAGAGGCGTCGACAGCGTGCGGTATGAAATGGTGCCGGAGTAATTGCAGCCGTAGTCGCGATCGCAAGCGCCACCACCGCCCTGCGCTTCCGTTGCGATTTCGAGCGACGGGAGCGGGGTGTCCTGGCCGATGTGCTGGGCCGCCACCTGGTCCACCGTGACGGCGAGATGCGGCTCCTGCCCCATCTTCGGGTGCACGCAACTCAACCACGTGGCAGGAACGATGGCGTGCACCGCCTGGCTCTCACCGGGCCGGTTGCCCAGACCGCTGACCACGGTCAGCTGCTTCTTGAAATTCTTGAGCGGCGTGAGAATCGGCGACAGCTCGAAGTCCGCGCCATCCTTCACGGGCGTCCACTGATCCATGATGGCGCCGTGAGGAAAGTACACGAAGCCCATGCGCAGCTTCGGCGCCGCGGCCGTGACGGCCAGCGCCGTGCGCGCGGGAATCATCGCATCCAGCAGCGGCAAGGCGATGAGGGCACCGGCGCCGCGCAGAAAGGTTCTTCGTGGCAGGTGTTTCTGGGTAATGAACATCCGGCTTTCCTCGATTTCAGTTCCGCGCGGCCTGGGCGGTCTTCGACTCGACGCCCTCCACCTGCGGAACCCTCTGCATTTCGAATGGCGGGCTCTTCACGATGCCCGCAACGATGGACGAGAATTTGTAGTCGTGCTGCCCAGCGTCTCGCACGATAGCGCGCACGGTAGGCATATCGCTGTACTCGACGCCGCGGCCCAACGCGTAAGTCATCAGCTTCTCAGTGAGTGTTTGCACGAACTGCTCAGGACGCTTGAGCAGGATGTTGCGCAGGTCGTCCGGGCCGCGCACCTTCATGCCGTGCAGGTCACCGCCGGTGTCGATGATGGTGCCCACTTCGCGGTCTTTCGCGCGCCATGCACCGATGGCATCGAAGTTCTCGAGCGAGAACCCGATGGGGTCGATGATGCCGTGACAGGAATTGCAAGTGGGGTTCGCACGATGCGACTCCATGCGCTCACGAACTGTCAGGGCCTTGTGCCCATCCACGTTTTCTTTCAGCGCTTCCACACCCGGCGGCGGGGCATGCGGCGGCGTGCCCGTGATCTGTTCCAGAATCCACGCGCCACGACGCACCGGTGACGTGCGGTTGGCGTAGGACATGCCCATGAGGAAGCTGCCCTTGCCGAGCAGGCCCCAGCGGTTCGAATCCGCGAGCGTCACGCGGCGAAACCGCTCGCCGCGAATGTTCGGGATGCCGTAGTGAATGGCCAGCCGCTCGTTCACGAACGTGTAGTTGGCCGAGAGCAGGTTGACGACCGGCTGATCCTCCGTGAACACGCTGTCGACGAACAGCTCGGTTTCGCGGCGGAACGCCTGGCGCAAGGCGCCGTCGAATTCCGGGAACAGCGACGGGTCGGGCTCGATGCGATCCATCTCGTCCACGGTGAGCCACTGGTCGGCGAAACTCGTGGTGAGCGACTTGGAGCGCGGGTCCGCCAGCAGCCGCTGAACCTGCTTTTCAATGACGCCGGGCTCGTGCAGCTTGCCGGCGGTGGCCAGCGCCAACAGCTCATCGTCGGGGCCCTGGCTCCACAGGAAGAATGAGAGCCGCGAGGCGAGCTCGACGTCGCTGATGCGATAGATCTTGCCGGGCTCCGCGTTCACGGGCATCGCTTCCACCCGATACAGGAACTTCGGATTGGCCAGGATGGCCATCACGGCCTGCTGGATGCCACCCTCGAAGCCGCTCTTCGCATGCCCCGCCTGGTAGAAGCGCATCGGGTAAGCGAGATCGGTCTGGGTGATCGGGCGCCGGTACGCGTGGCGCGCGAGCGTGCTGACGATCTGGTTCGCGCAGGGCTCTTCTTCCGCCGCGCTCTTCGGGTGACACACGAAAATCTTCTGGCGGCTGGGCGTGTCGCTGAGACCCGTCGCTTTGCTGGGGCCCACGACTTCCATCCCGAAGATGAGCGGCACGCGCGGCAAGCCGCCCAACTGCCCCGTTACACCTAGCGGCTGCAACGTGTCGTCGTTCTCTGCGAACGAGCGCGAGATGAACGTAACTCCAACGATGTGGGGACCTGCTTTGACCGGCACCTTGATGTTCGCAAAGCGCTCGCGAATTGCCTTGGCGGCTGGCGCCTGCAACTGGTCCACCGACTTGAGGTCTGCCTCGCCACCGACCTGCTGCTCGAACACCT
>JBDTUL010000226.1:0-9287 GCA_040007735.1 Gammaproteobacteria bacterium
ACGGCCTGCCCAGCACGTTGCGAACACTCGGAAGTGCCGAAGCATTGCCGGCATTGCCCGATTTCGAGCTGGTGCTGCGTCGCAGGAAGGGCTGTCGCGCAGCGGAGCCGCTCGCCGACATGATAGTGAGTTTCTTCCAGCATCTCGATGATCGAGAAATACAATCAGGAGGCTTCATATGTTCGCAATCCAATACAAGAACGTCGGTGTCGGATTTATTGCCCCTCTCTTGTGGCTCTTCGCAAGCCACACCGCAGTCGCCGAAACGCCTGCCCCAGTAAAGATCGCCGTGTTTCCGTTCGAGCTCGAGGATTTCGGCGCGGCCTCCAAGGGCGGCGAGCAGCCCCACCTCGCCGAATCGACGGAAGAGGCCAGAAAGCAGCTCGCCGCGTCGAGCCGCTATACCCCCATCGACACTGCCAGCGCCGACATGTCGACAGCAAAGGGCCAGCCTCTGCGGGACTGCGGAGGGTGCGAAGCCGGCATCGCGAGCAAGCTCGGTGCCGATCAGGCCATGATCGGTGTCATCAGCAGGATCAGCAACACGGAATACCTGATCAAACTTCGGGTCAGCGATGCCCACACCGGGGCGGTCATTTCGAACTACGAGAGCGAGCTGCGCATGGGCGCGGACTATTCGTGGTCCCGGGGAGTTCGCTCGCTGATGCAGAACCGCGTGCTGACTGAGCCCGCACCTGCACCGGCAAATACGGCGGCGGCGCAGGCGGAAAAGGCAAGTGGCCATTGAGACCCAGCATCAACAGCCGCCCGGCGCCGCCGATGCGTTGAGCCACCCCACCGGACTCGGCCCCCTGGCGGCCCGGTTCAGTACGTCGCTTCTTTCAGCCCGCTATCGCTTTCACTCAGCGCTCACGGTCGTCGCGCTCCTGGTTGCTACGGTTGTCTTCCTGCAGTCCCGCGGACAGGCACAGGACAAGAGTTCCGGAAAGCCTGCCTCAACCGTGCCGGTCACGGTTGCTCTGGTGGAGCAGCGGGACGTACCGCATTGGATTTCCGGCATCGGTACGGTTCAGTCTCTCCACACAGTGGTGATCCGGCCGCAGATCACAGGGGTCATCACCGAGGTGCTGTTCAAGGAGGGCGACCTCGTCGAGCAAGGCACCCTGCTCGCTCGCATCGACGATCGCTCGATTCAGGCAGCGCTTGCGCAGGCGGAAGCCGAAAACGCGAGCCGCGAGGCGCAACTGAAGGTGGCGCAGCTCGATCTCGCTCGTTACGGCAACCTGTCGGACCAGCGCGTGGTCTCGCGCCAGACCATCGACCAACAGGCAGCGCTCGTCGAGCAACTGAAGGCCGCCATTCGCGCAAGCGAAGCCACCATCGCCGCCGAGCGTGTACAGCTCTCGTTCACGAAAATGACCTCGCCGGTGCATGGGCGCGCCGGCATCCGCCGCATCGATCAGGGCAATCTCGTGCAAGCCGGCGACACTAACGGACTGGTCACGGTCACGCAGCTGGATCCGATCTCTATCGTTTTCACGATACCGCAGGAGCAGTCTGGTCCCCTGCGTACCGCCACCGCCGCCGCCGCCGCCGCCGGCGCCAAGCCCGCTCGCGTAACCGCGTTCGATAGAGACGCCGGCACGCTGCTCGCGCAAGGCAAACTCACCACTTTCGACAATGAGATCGACAGCGCCACCGGCACCCTGCGCCTGCGCGCCGAATTCGAGAACATCGACGGCAAGCTGTGGCCCGGGCAATTCGTCACTCTCCAGCTCGAAACGGGCATCAGCGCCAAAGCGATCGTGGTTCCGGCGCGCGCCGTTCAACAGGGGCTCAATGGCCCGTTCGTGTTCCGGGTTCGCGACTCGAAAGCGGAAGTGGCTCCGATCACCATCAGCTATGAAGACGATGAAATCGCTGTGATCGAGCGCGGTGTCGCGCCCGCGGAGAGCGTCGTCTTGGATGGTCAGTCGAGGTTGAAGGCCGGTGCAGCGGTATCGGTGATGCACTCTGCCGCGGGGAGCACATGACCTCGCCAGCGCCGCACCCCGATACGGTGACGCGCATGGCTTGCGCAAACTTTTCGGGCTGGTTCATCAATCACCCTGTCGGCACGGTGCTGCTCACCGCCGCACTGGTGCTGCTCGGACTCATCGCATTCCCGTTTCTGCCGCTCGCGTCGCTCCCGGAAGTGGATCTGCCGACGATACAAATCAGCGCATCCCTGCCGGGCGCGAGCCCTGAAACCATGGCTTCCGCAGTCGCCACGCCTCTCGAAGTGCAGCTCACTGGCGTGCCCGGCACGCGTGAGATGACCTCGAGCAGCTCGCTCGGCAGCACCTCGATCACGATGCAGTTCGATCTGAACAAGAACATCGACGTGGCCGCGCAGGAAGTGCAGGCAGCCCTCAATGCCGCGGCGGGCCGCTTGCCCGCCGACATGCCGGACGCGCCGACGTGGAAGAAGGGTAATCCCAACGATGGCCCGATTCTCGGCATCGGCATGCGCTCGGAGCTGATGACTCTCACTCAGCTCAGCGATCTCGCGGAGATCTCCGTGGCGCGCAAGCTGAGCCAGATCGGCGGCGTCTCGGAAGTGAACGTCTATGGTCAGCGCAAGCCGGCGCTGCGCATCCAGGCATCGCCGGAAAAGCTCGCCGCGCTCGGCCTCACGTTCCCCGACCTGCGCCAGGTCGTGCGCTCCTCGAGCGTGAATCAGGCCAAAGGCGCGATCTACGGCCGCGACCGCGTCTCGACGCTCGCAACCAACGATCAAATCTTTCACCCCGAAGAATACGGCGCGCTGATCGTTGCCTACCGCGCAGGGGCGCCGGTATTACTGCGCGACGTGGCGAAAATCACCCTCGGCGCGGAGAACGACTACATCGGCTCCTGGCTGAACGGGAGGCCGGGCGTATACCTCATGGTGCGCCGGCAGCCCGGCGCCAGCATCGTGTCGACCGCAGATGCCGTGCGCGCCGCGCTTCCCGCGATTCGCGAGCAATTGCCTGCAAGCGTCGATGTCGAAGTGCTCAACGATCGCACTCGCACCATCCGCTCTTCGCTGCACGAAGTGGAGCTGACACTTCTCATCACCTTCGTGCTCGTCATTCTGGTGATGGGCGTTTTTCTGCGGCAGGTGTCCGCTACGGCGATCGTGGCATGCGTGCTGGCCGTAGCACTCATCTCCACTGTAGCCGTGATGTACGTGCTCGGCTTCAGTCTCAACAACCTGACTCTCGTCGCGCTCGTTATTGCCGTGGGGTTTGTGGTCGACGACGCCATCGTCGTGGTGGAGAACATCCATCGACATCTGGAGACCGGCGCGTCCATGCGCACTGCGGCTCTGGAGGGCGCATCGCAGATAGGATTCACGGTCATCTCCATGAGCCTGTCGCTGGTCGCGGCGTTCATCCCGCTGCTTCTGATGGGCGGCGTTGTCGGCCGCCTGTTTCGCGAGTTCGCGTGCACGCTGACCGCAGCGACCCTGTTTGCGGTGCTCGCCTCGCTGAGCCTCGCGCCGATGCTCGCGTCGCGCTTCATGAAGCCCCTGGCGCACGAGCCGCAGACGAAACCTGCGCTTGCCGGGAGAATCGTCGCCGCTTACGACCGCGGTTTGCGTTGGTCGCTTGCCCATCAGCGCACGGTGCTCGTGCTGTTCGGCACGACGGTCGCCATTGCGGTGGCGAGTTACGTGTTCGTCCCGAAGGGGTTCTTTCCGCTACAGGACACGGCTTTCATCGTCGGCGCGTCGCGCGCGGCCGACGATGTGGCTTACGAAGACATGCTTCAGAAGCACCAGCAGCTCGCGGAGGTGCTGAAGCATGAGGATGCGATCGAGGCCGAGATCCACGTGGTCGGCGCCAACCCCAACCCGAATCTTGCGAACGGCCGCTTCTATCTCGTGCTCAAGGATCGCGCGGATCGCGACGTGTCGGCTGAAGAGCTGATAGACCGCCTGCGCGTGAAACTGAGCCACGTGCCCGGCATCAACCTTGTGATGCGCACTCAGCAAGACATGAATATCAGCAGTCGCGGCTCGCGATCCCAGTATCAGTTCGTGTTGAGCGGCGCGGACAGCGCGGTGCTCGGAGAGTGGTCCGGGCGGCTCACCGAGAAACTGCAGACCCTGCCGCAACTGCGCGACGT
Organism: Gammaproteobacteria bacterium; assembly: GCA_040007735.1. GTDB lineage: Bacteria > Pseudomonadota > Gammaproteobacteria > Steroidobacterales > Steroidobacteraceae > JADGHX01. Next base: position 4,114 of record JBDTUL010000226.1, read on the forward strand.
CTCCAACGAGATGCAGATGCGCGCCGCAGTCACCAGGCTCACCATCGATCGTGTGGCCGCCGCGCGTTTCGGGTTTCGTGCCGAAGACATCGATCAGGTGCTGTACGACGCGTACGGCCAGCGGCAGATCGGCGAATACCAGAACGAGATCAATCAGTATCGCATCATCCTCGAAGCCGATGAGCGCCAGCGCGGGCGCATCGAAAGCCTGCGATATTTCCATCTGCGCTCACCTCTGACAGGCCAGATGGTGCCCTTGTCTGCGGTGGCGAGGCTCGAAGCCCCGACCGCCGGGCCGCTCACCATCACGCACGATGGCATGTTTCCCTCGGCCACCCTCTCCTTCAATCTGCCTGCCGGTGTCGCGCTCGGCGATGCGCTCGATCTGATTTCGCGTGCCCAGGCGGAAGTCGGCATGCCTGCCACGCTCAAAGCAGAATTCCGTGGCAGCGCGCAGGCGTTTCAGGATTCGCTTGCGACACAGCCTTATCTGATTCTCGCGGCGCTGGCCGCGGTCTACATCATTCTCGGTGTGCTCTACGAGAGCTACGTCCACCCGCTCACGATCCTGTCCACACTGCCCTCGGCCGGTGTGGGGGCGATCTTGAGTCTTTGGGCGCTTGGCGAGGACTTCTCGATCATGGCGCTCATCGGCGTCGTCCTGCTCATCGGCATCGTGAAGAAGAACGGCATCCTTCTGGTGGACTTCGCGCTCGAGCGGCAACGCGCCGGCATGTCACCGCAAGAGGCGATTCACGAAGCGTGTCTGGTGCGCTTCCGCCCTATCGTGATGACCACTATCGCGGCCATGCTGGGTGCCATTCCTCTCATGCTCGGTTACGGCACCGGCGCGGAACTGCGCCAGCCCCTCGGCATCGCCGTGTTCGGCGGGCTCGTCATCAGCCAGGTGCTGACGCTGTTCACCACGCCCGTCATCTACCTGACCCTCGACCGGGTGTTCCATCGCAGGAAAGAGGCGGTCGATGCGCGGGTGGCATGGCCCTGCCAGTAGCCTGGGGCGCGGCAGGGTAGCGAAGAGAGTCGCGCGGACGTCGCCGGCATTCGCCCTCCGGACAAAAACAACATCGGGGGCCGACCCTCAGGGCGGAAATGATATGGTCGACGCCGCCCGAATCCCTAGCGCCCGACTCACACGTGGGTCCGGCACCGCGTTTTAGCTAGCCAAAGCAACCCGCGACGACCGCGCGACGACGAACCCGACTTCTTCGCCTTGGGTCTGACGACACTTCGCGACGGCACACCCAGGGATGCGATCGGATCAGACCGCGTGACACACAACCTGCCTGCCTGATAGCGGACGTTCAGCCCGGCCGCGTTCAGTGCCCTGGCAAACTGACCCACCGGGATCTCAGGATCGATTGCAACAGAGACCGACAACGATATATCGAAAGACATAGGTGCCTCGCATTGTGTGCCAGACACTCTAAGGGACCTCTTCGGTCCAATCTGCGGTCGCAGAGCACCATGTGTTGTCGGACAGCTCCTACGGACCGCACCTTCATGCGGCCACCCGCACCCAGAACGAGCAACAGGAACAGCAGTTCGACAGCTCCCAACATGCCGCCGCCACCCGAACCAGAGCTTGTGGGTGGCGTGGTGGGTGGCGTGGAAGGTGGCGTGGAAGGTGGAGGCGTAGAAGGCGCCGCGGTGACTGTAACGTTCACATTGGCAGGAAAGGAGCGGCCCCCCTGGTTGTCGTCCACGGTGTACGTAAAGGAATCCGCGCCCGCGAAGCCCGCACGTGCGGTGTAAGTGACGAGGCCAGCGGAGCTCACCACAGCGGTGCCATTGGCAGGCGGTGTTTGAATGCGAACGCTGACGGGGTCGAGCGCGCCATCCGCGTCAGTGTCATTCGCAAGCACATTGATGGCCAACGATGCGCCGGCTTGCACGCTTCCGCCAGCATCGTTCCCACCCAGTGGTGCGTCGTTGCCCAGCGCGTAAAGCTCGGCGCCCCTTCCATCCGTGTCACTCACGTAAAAGAAGTTTTGTCCCGCCGTCAGACGTGTAAATGGATTGATCGGCGCCTGCCCGATATCGGCGGCCAGCCGGGTTCCGGCAGAGGTTCCATCGGTGCGCCAGAGCTTGACCCCACCCGTCGTACCGTCATCCGCCAGGAACAACGTCACGCCGCGAAAATCCGTGAACCCATCCGGCGCCGAACCCGGGAACGAGTTGATGTCGAGGAGCAGTTGTGTGCCGGCAGCGGTGCCATCGGTGACCCAGGGCTCGAGGTCAGTGTAGCGGCCTTGCGGGCCGCCGGAACGGAAATAGCCGCGGGCGTTGTTGGCAAACAGGCTCGGCGACAAAGGGGTGATGTCGCCCACGCGCGCGGTCCCTTGTACGGTTCCATCGCTCGACCAGAGCTGGGAGTTGCTGAGAGACAGCGGTTTCCCCGCCACCTGGAACAGCAACACGCCATTCACGACTCTGAGATCGCCCAGCGTGCCGTAAGAAGCAAAGTCGAAGCGTGACACCGGCACGGTTCCGGCAGGGGTGCCATCCGACCTCCAGAGTTGCGGGGCACCAGTTGAGTCGGTGGCGGTGAAGTACAGCGCCTGGTTGAACACGACGAGATCCCGGGGCGACGAACTGCCGAATCCCGGCCGGATGTCGGCGACCCTGTGAGTTCCGGCAGCCGACCCATCGGTGCTCCAAAGCTCGTTTCCGTCATCCACCCCACTGGTGGCGGAGAAATAGACTCGCCCCGCGTACACCGTGAGCGAGCAGGGGCTTCCATGCGAGACCGTATTGATGTCGGCCACCATCGCGGTGCCGGCCGGGGTGCCATCGGTTTTCCAGAGCTCGAGTCCGGCAGCCGACTCATACGCCGCAAAGAACGTAACGCCGTTCAAAGAAACGCTGCGAGCTCCGCAATTATCGGGTGCCAGTATGGTCGCCGAGGATGGGAAGAGCGCGGCCAGCTTTTGAATACCCGTCGCGGTACCGTCGCTCACGTAGAATTGGTAAGCGTTGAAGCCGTCTTTCGCAAAAAAGTAGAGCTTGCCGCTCGACACGAACGGATACGCCGGGTCCGACGACGAGGTTCCCGCATAGAGATCTTTCACCAGCTCTGTGCCGAGACTCGTACCATCCGACTGCCACAGCTCCTTGCCGTGAATACCGTCATCCGCCGCGAAATAAAGCTTGCCGCCGAACTCCACGAAATTATCGGGCGACGAAGACTGAGTGTGAGTCTCCGGCGCCAGGTTCTTCAGCAGGCTCGTGCCCGCGACCGTGCCATCGCTGACCCAGAGCTCGTTGCCAGTGATTGGATCGTCAGAATTGAAATAGAGCTGGCCTCGCGTGAAGGCGAACAGCCTGTCGGTCAGCGTGTGACCCGGTGTGCCCGCATAGGAACGTATCAGGCTCCTGGCATTGGTCAGCAGGTCACATCGGTACACGTACCAATTGAAGCCGACGTTTGGCGTGAGAATCTGTTCACGGACATATAGTGTGTTGCCGTCACCCGCGAACTCGCGGCCGTAGAGATAGGTGTCGTTCGTAAAGGTCATGAGTGGACGAGTGCCGGCAAGGGTGCCATCCGTTACCCAGACGTCGCTCCCGCCGGCCCCGCTGCGCTCCAATGCGACGAGAGAGCCGAAAACTCCCGCGATTCGCGGCCCGTTGGACCCGTCGCCGCTGGTCAAGCGGGTTGCGGTAGTGCCATCCGTGCTCCAGACCTGACGCACATTGCCTGCGCTGGTTCCCAGGAAGAAGACGCGGCCTCCGGGCGTGGGACCATAGTAAGGGTCCACCTCCACCTGCAGCGGACTCACGTTCGCGAGTAGGCTCACGGTAACGCCATCGGTGCGCCACAACGCGGGTTCGGCGTTATCGCCTGTGGATGAGGCGGCAAACACGGCAAAGTTGCCAGTCAATCCGAAGATCGCAGTTTCGTTCACACCGGACGTTGCGCCCGGAGCAATGTCAGGAAGCGCAGTGACGGCATTAGTGTCGAGGTCGATGCGCCACAGCTCGTTGCCGCGATCGCTGGTCGGCGCGGCAAACACCAGGTATTGGCCCACTCGAGCGAGCCGGACCAAACCGACCTGTTCGGTCGCATTGGGCAGAAGTGCGAGGCGCTGTGTTCCGCTGCTCGTGCCATCCGTTACCCAGGGCTCCAAGATGCCGTCCATTTGCGCCGCCAGGAAATACACCCTGTCATTCACGATGGCGAAGGCGTCCGGTGCCAGGTACATGCCGCTCATGACTTTCACGAGGTGCGTCCCGGCCGCCGTGCCATTGGTGAGCCAGAACTCGAAACCGCTCAGGCCCTGCCGCCGCACGGTGAACTGGAAGTCGTTGCCGACAGGCCAACCGAGACCAGGATCACCGCCCTGCAGTGTGTTGTGGTCGGTAATCAGCCGCGTGCCTTGGGGCGTGCCGTCACTCGACCAGAGCGAGTAGCCCGTCGGCTCGGCAGTGGATATGAAATAAGAGCGACCGCCCGCTGTCGCGGTCTGATACCCGGTAACGTTCGAGGGCAGCCCGTTGTTCAACCCCAGCCTCAGGGTTCCTGCTGGCGTTCCGTCGGTGCCCCACACGAGTCGCTGGTGCTGCTCGTTGCTCGCTGACAGGAAAGCCCAGCTGCCCTGGTCCATGAACTCACCCGGATCGGAATGCACCGGAATGATCGTGGAATTGATATCCCGCACGAGATGCGGTGTGCCCGCGAAGGCGGCGACGCACCAGAGCCAACCGACAAAGACGACGGACGCGACGCGCTGAAACGCTTTCATATTATGTAGCTGCCTTCCCTGGACTTTATTCTTCTCGCGAGAGTGGCAGACATTAACACGGGCGGGCGATGGGGTTTGAGCACCTCCCTCCTGCGTCCTCGGATCGCCGGCATTCGCCCTCCGGACAGGCGCACCATCGGGGGCCGAGACTTATGGCGGAGATGGTATGGTCGACGCCGCCCGAATCCCTGGGCCCGGCTCACGCACGTGGGCCGGCACCGCGTTTAACGAGGTTCTACAGCCGATGGTTGCGACCGCCGATGCCCAAAATCGAGACCGTAGTTTGCTGAGCAACTACTCCATCGAGATGACAGCCAAGGACGTCGCACATCTCGAGCAGGCGGCAGATGTCATTCCCCAGGGCACGAAGATCCCCGTGACGTTCCATACCGATCCCGAGACATTCCACCC
>JBDTUL010000227.1:0-9287 GCA_040007735.1 Gammaproteobacteria bacterium
GCACCCGTGTCGGTCAGGGCGCGCAGCCGCCCGTGTCGGGCAGCAGCAGTCCGCCCTCGCATGCGGCCTGGGGGCCGGCCCTCGCAAGCGCAGACGGCGTCACCGTCGCCCTGCGGGGCGCACCCATTTTCGCAAGCCCGCGCGCATCCGGCGCCGAATCCGCCGCCAGCACCCTCCTCGCCCTGTATCGGCGCGCCGGTCCGCGGGCGCTGGAGTCGATTTCGGGCCGCTTCGCGCTGGCCGTGATCGACGGGCCCGGCAAGCGGGCGCTGCTGGCCGTGGACCGCATGGGCATCGAGCGCATGACCTACGCCCTGGGCGCCTCTTGCCTCGTGTTCGGCTCATCGGCTGAAGACGTAGCCCGGTGCCCCACGATCGGTGCATCCATCAACAGGCAGTCCCTGTTCGACTACCTGCTGCTGCACATGGTGCCGGCACCGAACACCGTGTTCAGCGGGGTCTCGAAGCTGCGAGCCGGAACCTGCGCCGTATTCGAAAACGGCAAGCTGAGCGTGCAGCGGTACTGGAACCCCCAGTTCCGCGAGAGCAGCCCGGAATCGTTCGAGACGCTGAAGGCGGGCCTGCACTCGAGCTTGCGCGCCGGGGTGCGCGAAGCGGCTCCGGATGAGCGTTCCGGCGCCTTCCTGAGCGGCGGGCTCGACAGCTCATCCGTCGCGGGCGTGCTGAGCGAAGTGGCGCCTCCGGCCAAGACGTTCTCGATCGGTTTCAGCTATCCGCAGTACGACGAGCGCTCCTACGCGCGCATCGCGAACGAGCGCTTCAAGTGCCAGGGTCACGAGTACGTCGTGCAGGGCACGGACATCGCCGACACCTTTCCGCGCATCGCCCGCGCCTACGACGAACCGTTCGGCAATTCTTCCGCCCTGCCCGTTTATTACTGCGCCCGGCTGGCGCGTGAGAACGGCGTGGACCACCTGCTTGCAGGCGACGGCGGCGACGAATTGTTCGCGGGCAACTCGCGCTACGCCGAGCACCAGGTGTTCGAGCGCTATCAAACTTTCCCGAAGTTCGCGCGCGTGGGCCTGCTCGAGCCGCTGCTGGCACTCTGGCCAGACGCGCTGATGAATCCTCTGGTGCGCAAGGCGCGCGGCTACGTGGCCAAGGCGAATACCCCGTTGCCGAGCCGGCTCGAGGCGTACAACATCATCAATCAGAGCGGCGCGGCGCAATTCCTGCACCCGGATTTTCTCGCGGCCATCGACCCCGCAGCACCCTTCCGCCAGATGCATGAAGTGTGGGACAGCGCGAAGTCCGACAACACCGTGCAACGAATGCTGTTCTACGACTGGCAGTACACGCTGTCGGATAACGACCTGCGCAAGGTTGAATCGATGACGGCGCTCGCGGGCGTACGCGTTTCGTACCCCATGCTGCATCCGGATGTCATCGACTTGTCGCTGCGCGTGCCGCCGAGGGTGATGATGGAAGACATGCGCCTGCGCGATTTCTACAAGAAGGCGATGCAAGGCTGGCTGCCAGACCAGATCATCAACAAGAAGAAGCACGGCTTCGGCCTGCCCTTCGGCCTGTGGCTGCAGGATTCGCCGCAGCTGCGCGAATTGATCTTCGCCAACCTCGCGAGCCTGCGCGCGCGGCGCCTGATCCGGCCCGAATTCATCGACCGTCTCATGCAGCTGCACGGCCAGGAAGACGCCAGCTTCTACGGCGTGTTCGTGTGGGTGCTCGCCATGCTGGAGCAGTGGTTCCAGGAACACGGGCATGCAAAGTTCATCGCGGCATGATGCAAGCGCTCTCCACACTCGATTCCTGGATGATCCGCCTCGGCGGCTCGCTGCTCTCGCGCAGCCGTGCATCGGCCTCGCTGCTGGTGATGATCTATCACCGCGTGCTCACCGAGCGCGATCTCATGATGCCCAGTGAGCCCACCGCCGCAGACTTCGACGCGCAGATGCGCCTGCTTTGCGAGAATTTCAATGTGCTGCCGCTACGCGAAGCGGCTGAACGCCTGCGCGCGGGCACGTTGCCCACGCGCGCCGTCTGCGTCACGTTCGACGACGGCTACGCTAACAATTGTGAAGTCGCCCTGCCGATTCTGAAAACCCGTGGTGTTCCGGCAACCGTGTTCGTTGCGCCGGGCTTCCTGAATGGCGGGTGCATGTTCAACGACACCGTTATCGAAGCGCTGCGGCAGGCGCCTGCGGAATTCGACTTGAGCGAGCTGGGGTTCGGCACGTTCAAGCTGGGGAGCCCCGCATCGCGCATGAAGGCCGTCGGAGAAATCCTGGGCAAGGTAAAGTACTTCGAGCCGGCTCAGCGGCTGCAAAGCGTGCGCGCGCTAATCGAGCGCAGCGGCGGCAAGTTACCCACCGATCTGATGATGACGGACGAACAAGTGCGCACGCTCGCCGATGCCGGCATCGACATCGGGGCACACACGATGAACCACCCGATCCTTGCGAGCATCGACGCGGACACGGCCCGAACGGAAATTCTTCAGAGCAAGCGGCGGCTGGAGGAAATCACTGGTGCACCGGTGCGCACGTTTGCGTATCCAAACGGCAAGCCGGAGCGGGACTACAACCGCACGCATGTCACTCTAGCGCGCGAGGCCGGCTTCGATCTCGCGGTCTCAACGAGCTGGGGCGCCGCCACCGCGCAGTCCGATCCGTTCCAGATTCCGCGCATCGCGCCGTGGGACTCGACCGCCCGCCGTTACGCGGCGCGCATGGTGAACAGTTACCGCCAGCGCCAGTTTCAGGTGGCGTGAATAATCACGCCGCGTCTACGCTGGTCCATTGGAAAAAGTCGCCTGCGGCGCTTTTTCGGACACCAGCTCCGTTTCCGGCGGCAAAAGGCGCGACTTTTGCCGCCTGCTCAGGGCCAACGCTAGTCCGACAGGCTCCTGGCGGGCGCAGCGGTCGCCTTGCTGACCACGTAGCGATATTTGCCCGATTTCTCGGCGGCAATCCGTTCGACGCGCACGATTTTCAGCGGCGTGTCCGCGCCGAGACGGCGTGTCAGCTTCGCGAAAATTTCCTGCTCTTTCGCCAGCGTGAGCTCCGGCCCCGCCACGATCTGGAGCTCGATCGACAGGTCTTCCGCCTGAATGTATTTGAACGCGCGCACGCCGGGGTCGTCACGCACCTCGTAGATCAATGCGAGCGCATGCATGGCGTTGCCCGATCGCGTGCGAATGAAGTCTGTAGAGCGGCCCAGCACACTCTTCAGCACAGGCAGGCCACGCCCGCAGGAACACGGCTCCAGCGACTGTACCGCGACATCGCCCGTGCGATACCGGATGAATGGAAAGTCACCGGTGGCCAGATGCGTAACGACGATCTCGCCCTCTTCGCCCGGAGCAACGGCCACGCCGTCGGCGTTTACCAGCTCGACGACGATGTGCTCAGTCGAAAGATGCAGCGAGCCTGCCGGGCACTGGTGTGCAATGAAGCCGGCATCGCGCGCGCCATAGCCGTTTGCGGCCGGCGCGCCGAAGGCGGCTTCGATGATCTTGCGCTGGTCCGGGTAGAGCGTCTCGCCGGTGGTGAATACAACGCGCACACCAAGGTCGTTCAAAACGACTCCGCGTGCCTGCGCGTGCGTGACCAGCATCGCAAGCGCCGACGCATACCCAAACATCATTCGCGGGCGAATGCGGCGAATCGACGCGAGAAATTCGTCCATGCGCGCATCCGACATCTCGAACGCGGGCAGCAGGTGCGACCGGAACACCCGATCGCGCAGGTTCTTGATCCGGTCCTGCGAGCCGAGCTCGACCGGCGAGCCCCACAAGACGATCTCGGCGTCGCCGATGTCCACGTTCCACCAGCGTGTGGCGCGCCACTTCGCGGCGACGTCGTGCGAGATGCGACCCCGGCCCATGTAGAACACCAGGGGCTCACCGCTCGAGCCACCCGTGTTGTATCGGCGCAGCGGCCCAGCCGTTTTCGACTTCAGCGCTTCGACGTTCTCCCGGACCAGCGACTTGGTCAGGAACGGCAGAGCAGCCAAGTGCGCTACGGATTCGACCCGCTCAGGGTTGAAGCCCTGAGAGGCAAACACCTCGCGATAGTAGGGAACGTTCTTGCCGGCTTCGACAAGAAATTGCTGCAGCCGTTGCGCCTGCAGCCTCAGCAGCTCCGTCGGCTTCAACCACTGCGAGCGTTCGAGCTCCGCGCGCAGTTGAGTGCTGGCATGCCCTTTGTAGAGCTCGTGGAGCGGGAACAGAACGCTGCTGCAAAGCCGGGTGTACATGATCAGGACGCCGATGCCGCAGCGAACGCGCCGCGACTGTTTTTGGAGGCAAGCTGCTCGTAAAGATCGAGCCACTGAGGCCGAACCGACGGCCAGCTACAACCGTCGGCAAGGGCGCGCGCGTTCTCTCGCAGAAATTCAGCCAGAGTGCGGTCGCGTATGACGCGAGCGATGCCGGCAGCCATCTGGTCCGGTGCGTCCACCGCCACGAGCCACGCGGACTTACCGTGCTCGACGAGATACGGAACGCCTCCGACATTCGTGCTCACCAGCGGCACGCCGGCAGCGGCGGCCTCGAGCAATGAGTTCGGGGTGTTGTCGGCGCGGCTGGGGTTCAAGGCAATGTCCGCGTCGTGATAGAGCCCCACGACGTCAGAAACTTCCAGCCGCCCCGTGAATCGCACGATGTTCGCAAGGCCCAGCGAGGCGCTCAACTGTTCGAGCGCCTCACGCTGCGGACCGGAGCCCGCAACTGAAACGCGCAGGCCGGGAAACTCGGCGCGCAACAGTGCTGCCGCGCGGAGTGCGGTATCAATGCCGTAGATAGTCTCGAGATTGCGTGTGATCACGACGTGCGGGCGGCTGCCGTTGCGGGGCTGGGCCGGCGGCGCGCCGAACACCTCCAGATTCACGACATTGGGAATGATGCGCGCATTGACACCGTGTTCGGCGAACACTTCCTGCAGGAAGCGAGACGGCACGATCAACGCGTCTACCTTGCGCAACAGCGCTACCACTTGCTTGCCGGATTCACGCAGGAATTCGCGCGCCAGGCCGCCCCGATAATTCACGATGACCGGAACGCCTTTTTTCAGCGCAGCGCCAATGGCCGGAGCCGCGAGCAGAAACCAGGCCCAGCCTGAATTCGCCATCACGTGCATCACCTGCACGTCCCCGGCAAGCTTCGACAAGGAGCGTCGATAGGGAATCTGATGAACGAGTCCCCGCAACCCGCGAATGGAGCCGACCCAGGCCGGCCGGTACGGAGCGTTGGTTCGCGCGATGGAGACCTCGAGACCTTCCGCACCGAGCAAGGCCGCGAGCTGCCGCGTCTGGTTCGCCATGCCTCCCGAGGGGGGCGGGAGCGGTCCGACGAGACCCAGGCGTAAACGCGAGCCGCCGGGGCTCATCCCGTGGCGCGCAGGGGTATCTGCCCGCCCGCGCCCATCTGCTTGCGCACGAAGGCTTCGAACATCATCGTGGTCCACATCGAAGCGCTGTAGTCGCGGCTGCCGGACTGGTGCGCATCGAGCATGTGCTCGAGAGCACGGCGCTCGAACAAGCCGGTGTCCGCCAGCACAGGGCCGAGAATGGCATCGCGCACGCGCTGCTTGAGCGGACCGCGGAACCAGGAAGCCAGCGGCACGGCGAAGCCCATCTTGGGCCGATAGAGAATGTCGTGCGGCAGGTGGGGCTCCATCGCTTTCTTCAGCAGGATCTTGCCTTCGCTGCCGCGAATCTTGAGCGACGATGGCAGGCTTGCGAGCCACTCCACCAGCACATGATCCATCAGCGGCTCACGCACTTCGAGCGAGTTCGCCATCGAGGCGCGATCGACCTTGGTGTTGATGTCGCCGATCAGGTAAGTCTTGATGTCCAGGTACTGGACCAGCGCGAGCGGGTCATTGGTTTCCATGCGCTTGGCATGCCGGTTGAACACTTGCTCGACTCCGTAGCCTCCCAGCGCGGAGCGCAGGGACGCGGAGAACATTTGCCGACGCATGGGCTGGCGAACGATAGAGACGCCGTGCAGGTAGGCTTCCACACTGTCGCGCGCCAGCGATTCAAACGTGGATTTCGCGCGGAACACGCGCGGCGCCCAATCGGCCTTGGGATAGAGCTTCGCCAGTAAACCGAACGCGGGCCGGCGAATGCCCAGGGGCAAGGCCGAGCGCAGGCGCTCTTCGTTCACATGCAGGCGATAGCGCCGATATCCGCCGAAGCTCTCATCACCACCGTCGCCGGAGAGCGCGACCGTCACGTGCTTGCGCGCGAGCTGGCAGACGCGATAGGTGGGGATGGCGGAGCTGTCCGCATACGGCTCGTCGTACATTCCCGCTAGCTGATCGATGAGATCGAAGTCGTTGCTGGCCACCTGCTCCACGAAATGATTCGTGTGATAACGGTCGGCCACCCTCTGCGCGAAACGCGCCTCGTCGAACGCAGGGTCGTCGAACGAAATCGAGCACGTGTTCACCGGCGCCGAGCTCACCTGCGCCATCGCGGCGACCACGGCACTGGAATCCACGCCGCCGGAGAGGAACGCGCCGAGCGGCACCTCCGCGATCATGCGCAGCTTCACCGATTCCGCGAGCAGCCTGTTCATCTCCTCGATGGCCTCGGGCATCTCGATCTTGCGATCGACCGTGAAGCGGACATCCCAATATTCTTTCGTTGCGGGCACCGGCTGACCGCGCTTGATGGTCAGGGTGTGACCCGCGTCCAGCTTCTTCACGCTGGTGAAGATGGTGCGCGGCTCAGCGACGTAACCGAGCGCGAAGTATTCTTCGACAGCACAGGGGTCGATGTTGCGCGTGACGCCCGGGTGGAGCATCACCGATTTCATTTCAGAACCGAAGGCAAGCTGCCCGTCCGGCATCACCGCGTAGAACAGCGGCTTCACGCCCAGCCGGTCGCGCGCGAGGAACAGGGTTTCCTTCTTCGCATCCCACAGCGCGAACGCGAACATGCCGCGGAAACGCTCGACGCAGCGCTCGCCCCATTCGGACCAGCCGTGGACGATGACCTCGGTGTCGCTGCGCGTTCGGAACTTGTAGCCGAGCGACTGCAGCTCCGCCATCAGCGGCTGGTAGTTATAGATCTCGCCATTGAAGACCACGACGACGGAGCGGTCCTCGTTGAACAAAGGCTGCTGGCCCGTGGCCAGGTCGATGATGGACAGGCGTCGATGGCCCAGCGCAACGCCGGGCGCGTGATGCTCACCCTCCCCGTCCGGGCCGCGATGGCTCTGCGAGTCGTTCATCCGCCGCAGCAGTGCACGGTCGAGCGCGCGGGCGCCCCGAATATCGACCATGCCGGTAATTCCACACATTACGCCGCCTCCCCGTACCGAACCGCATGAGCTTTATACAGCGCTTCGTAATCCGTCAGCATCCGTCGCAACGAGTATTCCTCTTCTATGCGCGTGCGCGCCGCCGCGCCGTGCGCCGCGCGCCGCGCCGGGTCGGCCGCGTAGTCCAGCAGCGCAGCCGCCATTTCCTGCGAATTGGCAGTTGCCACCAGGCGCCCCGTCACGTTGTCTTTCACCAGTTCCAGGTTTCCGCCCGTTCGCGTAGCAACGACCGGTAAACCGGTTGCCATCGATTCGAGCACGGTGTTCGAGATGCCCTCGCGAAGGGACCCGAGCACGTAGATATCCATCTCGCGAAGCAAAGGCGCGATGTCGTCGCGGCTGCCGGGAAGCCAGGCGGCCGAATCCTGGCCTGCTTCGCGCAGCTCACGCTCCGCATCCGCACGCATCGATCCATCACCGAGCATCACCAGGCGCAGCGCCGCCCCGCGCGGATCACGCCGCGCCGAAATGAAGGCGCGCACCAGGTTCAACGGATCTTTGATCGGGCTGAAGCGCGTCACGCTGCCCACCACGACCGACCCCGGCGGAAACTTGTCTGCGGGCAGCATCGTGCGCGGCTGACCTCGCGCCGGTCGAAATTTGTCTGTGTCCACGCCGTTGCAGATGCGCAGGATCTTCGAGGACCGAATGCCCACAACCGTGGTGAGCCAGGTCTCGAGCTCGCGCGACACCGTAACGAAGCGATCGATGGCGGTGCTCGCGACTCGCCTCAGCAGGCGGTACTTCCGATTGGTGCCATCCGGATCGTAAACGTCCCACCCATGCTCACCATGGATACGGTGCGGAACGCCCGCCATCCGCGCGACCAGCGCGCCCTCGATGGTGGCCAGGTTCCGCGTGTGAGTGATGTCGGGCCGCAATTGCCTCAACAGCTTGTAGAGCCTCAGGTACGCGCCGGGGTCTTTGCCCGCGCGCTTGTTCACGGCATACACCGCGACATCGCTACGCCGGATGCGCTTGCTGAAATCCGTGGTATGGGTCAGCGCGATGATGGCATGACGAAAACCACTTTCCGGCAGGCCGTTCACCACATTGACCACGCCGTTCTCGAGACCACCGTAGTCGAAGCTGAAAACGATGTGCGCGATCAGCGGGCGCGCGTCATCCGCGTTCGCCGCAACCGGCACACCGGCAGCCGCTGCGGCGGGTTTGGGCACGCTAGCCTGCGGAGACGCCATGGTTGCTCCGGGCGGCGTCATCTCGCATCACACGAGCATAGACATCGCGGTAACGGGAGGCCGAGTTGCGCCAAGTGCAATGCTCACCAACGTATTGCCGCGCCGCCTGAGCCAGCACCGGCCACTTGGCGCGCTCTGCAAGCAGTTGGAGAGTGACCTTCGCCAGGTCCTGAACGTCGCCCGCCTTGAAGACGTACGGACGCAGATGCTCAGGGATGAGTTCCTTGTGGCCGCCGACATCCGAGGCGACAAACAAGCGGCCGAGCGACATGGACTCGAGCGGCTTCAGAGGCGTGACCAGCTCCGTGAGCCGCATCGACTTGCGCGGATAAACCAGCACGTCGATCACTGAGTAATAACGGCGCACCTGCCCGTGCGGCACACGCCCGGTGAACACCACGTGCTTGCCCACGCCGAGCTCGCCCGCGAGCCGTTTCAGTTCCAGTTCCGCGGGGCCACCGCCGACCAACACCACTCGCGTCTCCGGGTGTTGGCGCAACACTTCGGGCAACGCGCGGATCAGCAGGTCCAGCCCTTCATAACCATAGAACGAGCCGACGAATCCAAGCACCGGACCGGTGCTGACGCCGAGCTCGCGCATCAGCGCTTCGTCGGGCTGCGTGATCACTTCGAAATCTTTGATATCCACCGCGTTCGGAATGATCGTGATCTTGTCACGCGCGATGCCACGCGAAGCGATGTCCTGCGCGAGGCCGTTGCAGATGGTGGTGATCGCATCGGCGCGCTTGAGCACGTTCGTTTCCAGGCCGCGCGAAACC
>JBDTUL010000228.1:0-9281 GCA_040007735.1 Gammaproteobacteria bacterium
GGCGGCCCCACAGCGCAGCGACCATCTGGCCCGTCTGGTTGTTGTCGTCATCGATGGCCTGCTTGCCGAGGATGACCAGGAAGGGCTGCTCGCGCTCGATGAGCTTCACGAACACCTTCGCAGCGTCCAGCGGCTCCACGGCCGTGGTGCTTTCGACGAGGAGGGCGCGATCCGCGCCCATGGCCAGGGCCGTGCGCAGCTGCTGCTGGCAGTCCGCCGGTCCGATGGTGGCAACCACCACCTCTGCGGCGCCCCCGCGCTCCTTGATACGCAGAGCCTCTTCCAGCGCGATCTCGTCGAAGGGGTTGATGCTCATCTTGACGCCGTCTGTGACGACGCCGGAACCATCCGGCTTCACGCGCACGCGGACGTTGTAGTCCACCACGCGCTTGATGCCGACCAGAATTCTCTTCATTCATGCTCCCCACGGGCTGCGCCCGGGATTTTACGGGGAGTCGCGAAGACGCGAATGCCCGTGCGGATAGCGGCGCCGCGCGCCGATACGGAGCGAGCCCCCGGAAGGGGGCTCGCTGTGGGGATATTACCTATGCTTCAACGAACTTGCGCTGGGCGATGGTGCTGGTGGGGTGGGTCGCGCTGTTCGGCGAGGAAGGTCTGGCTGATCCGGCTGGCCGTGTCCTTCAGTTTGGGCAGGAAACGCTCCAGGGCGAGCTTCAGCGGCACGGCCGTGGCGGCGAACCGGACGGCGATAGTGGCCAGCACCCGATCGTCCACCAGGATGGGCACGGCAATGCTGATCTGCTCCGAAATGCGCCGGGGATGTATCGCCGTGGCGTACCCCTGGGCCCGCGCATCCGTGAGGAGCTTCTGCAGCTCCGGCTTGTTCTTGGCGAGCTTGTCCTCGTCCTTGGTGGACCGGGACAGAATCTCCAGCAGCGAGTCCCGCTGGGTGGGGGAGCAGAACGCGAGATACACCCGCCCAATGGCCGTGATGAGCAGCGGCACCCGGAACCCGGCAGAGAAACGCTCCACGGCGAGGGGGCTCGCGTGATCGGTAGTCTCGCGCACGAGCATGGTGGTACCGGAAAGAGAGGCGATGCCCACCGGCCAGACGATCTCGCTGCACAGCGAATACAGATAGGGGCGGGCGATCTGGGTTACCCAGGCCTCGTCGTCGAACCCATCCGACAGGCCACGCACCATGATGGTGAGCCTGTATCGATCGTCGTGATCGTCCCGATACACATAGCCCGCATGGCTCAGCGTTTCGAGAATGCGATAGGTGGTGGTACGCGGGAGTTTTATTTCCTGCGCGATCTCGGAAACGGTGGCGCCGTTCCTGAGGTTCAGGACCGTGAGGGCGTCGAGGCCGCGGATGAGGGCTCGAATCGGGCGAGTCGATTCCATGTACTGGAGTTTTACCGTGGGGTCATGAGCTTTGTGAAAGGGGCGAGTCAGTGTAGGAAGCGGGCGGCCGGCTGTCCATCCAGAGGATAAAAGTTCGGTAATCGTGCAATCGCTGCTTACAACTGCTAGCGGCAGTAGTACATGCGCCCCGCTCAAGGGGAAGCCAATGTTCACGAACGGCCCGGTCCGCTCCATGAACGGCAGCGCGCGATTCACGAATTGCAGCAGGCGGGCCGCGCAGGCCACCCCTCCGGCACGGCAGCGATGTAGACTGCCGCGCGCTCGCACTTTGCACAGGCGCATTTTTGATGCTGGGATTCGCGCTCCGACGGGTCGTGATGCTCGTCCCCACCCTCTTCGTCATCGTGACGTTGTCGTTTCTCATCATCCGGCTCGCCCCGGGCGGCCCGTTCGATGAAGAGCAGACGCTCGCGCCGGCCATCAAGGCGAACCTCGACGCAGCGTACGGGCTCGACCAGCCCATTGGCACTCAGTACGTGCGGTACCTTTCGCAACTCGCGCACGGCGACTTCGGTCCTTCGTTCAAATTCCGCGATACCTCTGTCGGTGAGTTGATCGGGCAGGGGTTGCCGGTGAGCCTCACGCTGGGTTTGTGCGCCATCCTGCTCGCAATCCTCGTAGGTGTGCCGCTCGGCACCCTTGCAGCGCTCCGGCGTAACACGTCTGTGGATCATGGAGTTCGCGCCATTGCCGCGTTGGGCATTGCGCTCCCGAGTTTTGTCATCGGGCCGCTGCTCGCGCTCGTGTTCGGTCTCTATCTGCATTGGCTGCCGGTCGCAGGTTGGGAAAGTGGCGAGCCGCGGTATCTGCTTTTGCCGGTCATTACGCTCGCATTGCCGGTCATTGCGTATATCGCGCGGCTCACGCGGGCGAGTTTTCTGGACGTCATGCGCGCGAACTACATCCGCACGGCGCGTGCGAAAGGCATCGGCGAGCTCCGCGTGATCCTGCGGCATGGACTGCGGCCGGCGCTGATGCCGGTAGTGAGTTATCTCGGCCCCGCCACCGCGTTCGTCATCACTGGATCGCTGGTCGTCGAGACGGTGTTCGGCTTGCCGGGCACCGGGCGTTACCTCGTGCAGGGCGCCATCAATCGCGACTACACGCTCGTCATGGGCATGATCGTCGTCTACGGCGCGCTCACGCTGCTGTGTAACCTCATCGCCGATCTGCTCTACAGCTGGCTCGATCCCCGCGTGCGGCATGAGTGAGTCTCGCGCCTGGGCGCACGCGGCGCGCGGCATGGCGCGTCATCGCGGCGCTTCGATCGCCGCGGGCCTCATCGGCTTGATCGCGCTGCTCGCGATCGTCGGGCCGCTTTTGAGCCCGTATCACTACGACAGTCTCGACTGGAGCCACATCGCCGAGCCTCCACAGTGGGCGAACGCGCATTGGCTGGGAACGGATCGACTCGGCCGGGACCTGTTCGTGCGCACGCTTAACGGTGTACGCGTGTCTCTGATGATCGGCCTGCTGGCAACCGTAGTGAGCTTGCTCATCGGCGTGACGTGGGGCGCCGTCGCGGGTTACCTCGGAGGGCGCGCAGACGAGTTGATGATGCGCACGGTAGATGTGCTCTACACACTCCCGTACATCTTCATCGTCATCATCCTGATGACCGTCTTCACGCGCGGCAATCTGTATGTGCTCTTCTTCGCGATCGGCGCAGTGGGGTGGCTCACCATGGCGCGCATCGTGCGGGGGCAAACGTTATCGTTGAAGGGGCGAGAGTTCGTTGAGGCGGCCGTGGTCGCAGGCGTTGGGACGCCCGCAATTCTCACGCGCCACATCGTGCCGAACCTGATCGGTCCGGTCATCGTCTACGCAACGCTCGCCATTCCGCAGATGATTCTGTACGAGAGCTTCCTGAGTTTCCTGGGCCTGGGCGTGCAGGAGCCTCTCGCAAGCCTCGGCAGTCTCATCAACCAGGGCGCCCGTGAGCTCGAATCCGCGCCCTGGATGCTGCTGGTACCGGCCGGGCTTCTGGTCGTGCTGCTGGTGTGTTTCAACTTCCTGGGCGACGGCCTGCGCGACGCATTCGACCCGCGTGATCGCTGATCCCACACCCGTTCTCGACGTTCGCGACCTGGGCGTCAGCTTCCTGACCCCGGCAGGCGAAGTCGAAGCGGTGAGCTCCTTCTCGCTCACCGTGCAAGCAGGCGAATGCGTCGGCGTGGTCGGCGAATCGGGCGCGGGCAAAAGCCAGGCGTTCCTGGCGCTGATGGGCCTGCTGCCCCCAAATGCGCGCGTGCGCGGCAGCGCCCGCTTTGGCGACGTGGATCTGTTGGGTCGACCCCGGGGCGAACTAGACCGCATCAGAGGCGCCGGCCTCTCGATGATCTTTCAGGACCCGCTCACCTCGCTGACGCCGCACATTCATATCGGCGACCAGATCGCGGAGTCGCTCGTCAGACATTCGGGAGACTCCTGGAGCACCGGCCGTGCGCGCGCGCTCGACCTGCTCGAGCAAGTGCACGTGACCGATGCCAAGCGACGCCTCTCGCAATATCCGCACGAGTTGTCGGGCGGCATGCGCCAGCGTGTGATGATCGCAATCGCACTGGCCTGCGGGCCAAAGCTGGTGATCGCAGATGAGCCCACGACGGCGCTCGATGTAACGATTCAAGCTCAGATTCTCGCGCTGCTCGCGGAGCTGAAACGCGAGCGCGGAATGTCGATGGTGATCATCACGCACGACCTGGGCATCGTTGCCGGCGTGGCGGATCGGGTTGCGGTGATGCAGGCCGGGTGCATCGTCGAACTGGGTGCGGTCGACAAGATTCTGAAGCGGCCCGAGCACACTTACACCCAGGCGTTGCTCCAGGCAGTGCCCCGACTCGATGACGCGTTGCCAGCGGCGATGACCGGCGCGCCCGCCACAGGCGAAAGTCTGCTGACGCTTTCCGATCTGCGCGTGCAGTTCAAACTGCGGGGCGGCTGGCTGAAGAAAGAGAATTTTAGTGTGCTTTTGGCCGCCCGGCGATTGGGGGCTCTCGAGGGCGCCCCCGTCGTGCGTGCGATAGATGGTGTGAGTCTTACCCTGGGGCCCGGCGAGGCGCTCGGCATCGTTGGCGAATCAGGCTCCGGAAAATCCACGCTCGCACGCGCCGTCCTGCGCCTGCTGCGTCCGACATCCGGCCAGATTGTGTGGCTGGGCAAAGCGCTGGAGGGCTTGTCCGCGCGCGAAATGCGGCCGATGCGTCGCGACCTGCAGCTCGTCTTCCAGGACCCGCTCGCCAGCCTCGACCCGCGCATGACGGTGGCGGAGATCGTGGCCGAGCCCCTGCAGGTCCATCGAAAAGATCTCGATGAGGCCGCAAGAAACCAGGCCGTTGCCGAGATGCTCCTGCGCGTCGGCCTGGGTCGAAACCTGCTGACCCGCTATCCGCACGAACTGAGCGGCGGTCAGGCGCAGCGCGTGGGCATTGCGCGGGCGATGGTGCTCAAACCAAAGCTTCTGGTTTGCGACGAGGCTGTGAGCGCACTCGATGTGTCGGTGCAAGCGCAGATTCTCTCGCTACTCCAAGACCTCAAGCGCGAGTACGGCACGTCTATCCTGTTTATCAGTCACAACCTTGCGGTGGTTCGCCAGCTTTGCGAGAGAGTGGTGGTGCTCTACCTCGGGCGAATGATGGAGGAGGGCAGAACGGATGCGCTCTATGCCGCACCAGCGCATCCGTACACCAGGGGGCTGCTCGAAGCCGTGCCCCTGGCCGACCCTGACCTGCAGCCGGCTCGCCTGGTGCGCGTTCTCGGGGGCGAATTGCCCTCTCCGGTGGCCCCGCCCAGCGGTTGCGTTTTTCGCACACGCTGCCCGCACGCCCAGGAAATATGCCGCGAACGGGTTCCTGTGTGGGAAGAGGCCGGCCCCCACCGCCACGTCGCCTGCCATTTCTGGCGCGAGCTCAAAATCCAGGCCCCATTCCGGTGCGACTGAGGCGGGGATTCGCTATCCTCGCGGCATGCACACCGAACCCTCACTTCGCCCCAGCGACAGCCTCCAGAACGTCCGCTACGAGATTCGCGGCAAGCTCGCCAATCGCGCGCACGGGCTCGAGCGGCAGGGCTACGAGATCATCTCCCTGAACATCGGCAACCCGGCCGCATTCGGCTTCCGCACGCCGGAAACCATGCGCCTCGCGATGATCGAGAACCTGCAGAATGCCGAAGGCTATTGCCACCAGAAAGGCATCTTCCCCGCGCGCGAAGCGGTGGTCATGCAACAGCAGGCGCGTGGTGTGCAAGGCGTCACTGCGGATGATGTGTTCATCGGCAACGGTGTCAGCGAGCTCATCGACCTGGGCTTGCGTGCTTTGCTCAACCCCGGCGATGAAGTGCTGGTGCCAAGCCCGGACTATCCGCTGTGGACCGCCGCCGTCACGCTGAATGGCGGCCGCGCCGTTCACTACCCGTGCCATCCGGAAAACAACTTCATCCCGGACCCGGAAGAAGTCGCGCGCATGGTCACGAAGAACACGCGCGCCATCGTGGTCATAAACCCGAACAACCCAACCGGTGCGGTGTATCCGCGCGCCGTGCTCGAATCACTCGCGCGGCTGGCGGAGCGCTCGGGGCTCGTCGTGTTCAGCGACGAAATCTACGACCAGATGTTGTACGACGGCAGCGAATTCGTGCCGATGGCCACGCTCGTGAAAGACACGCTGTGCGCCACCATGTCGGGCATCTCCAAGATCTATCGCGCATGCGGCTATCGTGTGGGCTGGGCATCTTTCTCAGGTCGCAAGAGTCACGCGGCGGAGTATTTCGCGGCGCTCGAGCTGCTGAGTTCACTTCGGTTGTGTAGCAACGTGCCGGCGCAGTGGGCCGTGCAGACGGCGCTCGGTGGCTACCAGAGCATCAAAGAACTCGTCACGCCGGGTGGCCGGTTGTTCGAGTCTCGCAAGGCCATCAACCACGCCGTGGCGTCCAGCAAATATCTCGAGCTGCAGCCGATTGCCGGGGCGATGTATGCCTTCATCGGTGTGAAGACTGACGAGATTCCGGACTTCGACGACAAGCAGTTCGCACTCGACCTGCTGGAGCAGAAGCACGTGCTGGTCGCACCGGGCACGAGCTTCAACGTCCCTTATCGCAATCGTTTCCGCGTCACGAACCTGCCCGATGCCTCGACCCTGCGAGACGTCTTCGGCCGCATCGAGGATCTGCTCGCCACCTATGCGGCCGCGCCCCGTGCGGCGGGACCGGCGAACGTGGTCGAAGCGCGCGAGCGCTTCAAGTAATTTCTCGGAAAGAGACTCTAATAATTTGTTTTGATTAGGCTTCCACAGGACGTCACCGAGGCAATCGAGCAGGCCCAGACGGTCGTCGTGCCGTCGCGCCAGCGGTCTGAGGCGGTGCGGCTGGCTTACGCCGCCACCGCGCTTACGCAATCCCGCAGCGTCTGGCACACGCCGGACGTATTGCCGCTGGATGCCTGGAAGGCGCGCGAAATCGAACGCCGCGCCGCCTCTGGCGAAACCCTTCCGCGACTGCTCACGCCGGCCGAAGACTGGCTGTTGTGGCGGCAGAGCACTACGCAGCTCACCGATGGACTCGAACTCGTCGCGCGCGCGCCGCTGGCGGAAGCACTGCGCCGTTCGAGCCAACTGGCGCATGAGTTCCGCATCGACGTGTCGAAGCTCCCGGGGTTGCCGGGCAGTGAGACGCGGATGCTGTTCAACGTCGAACAGGCCGTCGCCGAAAAGACGAAGGCGCTCGGTGCAGCCTCGGCCCCACAACTTGCGGCCAGTCTTACGTGTCTCGGCGGCGGGCGTTCGCTGGTGCTGGCGGGCTTCGCGCAGGCCACTCCGAGTCTCACGGCCCTCATTGCCAGCCGTCGTGATCAGGGCTGTGTCACTCGCCTGCGTGCCGCGCAGGAACCTGGTTCGAACGTAGCGCGCGCGGTCTTCGCGTCCGACACGTCGGAAGAACTGGAACGCATCGCGGACTGGTGCCGCACGCGACTTGCGGAGCAGCCAGATGCACGTCTGCTCGTGCTGGTGCCTGGCGCGCCTGAAGCGCGCGAGCGTCTGGTCACGCTCATCCGGCAGAACGTTGATCCGGGACGCTCGGTGCACGGCGACCTTGCTGGAACAGATGCGGGCGGTCTCGCAGCCATCGAAGGCGGACTGCCGCTCTCACGCGCGCCGCTCGCCGCTCACGCCTTGCGCGCTCTCGCGTGGCTCACAGGTGGAACCGAGTTCGCAGAGTTCAGTGCATGGCTGTGCTCGCCGTACTGGGCTTTGCCTGACACGGGTCGTGCGCGACTGGATCTCTGGTTGCGCGAACGAGCCGCACTGGAGATGGACTCGCGAACGTTGCTGGGCGCGCTTGGCTCCGTGCCGAGCCCACTCGCGAAACTTGCTCCCGAGATGGCTGCACAGATTCAGGCCGCTCTGCGTGAGCTGGGGTCTGGGCGCGCGTCGCCACGCCAATGGTCGGAGCGCTTCGACGGCGCGCTCGCCGCGCTTCAATGGCCCGGGTCGAGGCCACTGGACAGCGACGAGGAACAAACCCGCGCGCGCTTTACCGAGTTGCTGGACGACTTCGGCCAACTCGCCGCCGTCGCGGGGCAGATCTCCCGCGACACTGCGGTTCAATGGCTGGGGGAACTCGCGACACGCACTTCGTTCCGGCCCGCAAGCGGCGACGCCCTGGTCACGGTGTCTTCGCAGCTCATGGATCCGATCACCCACTACGACGGTATCTGGGCCGCCGGATTGCACGCCGATGCGTGGCCCCAGCCCGTGCAGCCGGATCCGTTTCTGCCGCTGGCCGCGCAAATTGCGGCCGGTGTACCGCAAGCAAGCTCAACGGGTCGCGCGGCGGAAGCGAATGCGCTTCTGGCAGCGTGGCGGAGCTGCACGCCAGAGCTGGTGATGAGCGCGCCGCTTCGAGCGGAGGACGTGCAGCTATCGCCGAGCCCGTTCCTTGCGCAATACGCCGCGAACTCGGCTCCAGCGACCGCGGCGCCCTCTCTGTGGCTCCCGCTGCGTCTGAGGCGCGAAGCGCTGACCGAACTCATCGACGACGGCACAGGCGTGCCGTGGGATGTGTCCCGTCCGTTGCCTTCAGGCGCGCGCAGTGTCGAGCTGCAGAACCTTTGTCCGTTCCGCGCTTATGCGGAACTGCGACTCGGAAGCACACCGATGGATGCGCCGGAACCCGGCGTCGCGGCAGACCTTCGCGGCAAGCTTCTGCACACCGCCTTGGAACGACTGTGGAGCGTGCTGGGCGGTTCGGAAGGGTTGCAGGCCCGCTCCAAAGAATCGCTCGAAGCGCTGATCGGCACGTGCGTCGAAGAAGCCGCATTCGCCACGATGGGACCCGCGCACGAGGCAGGGCGGCCCGCGGCCGAGCGCCGCGAATGCCGTCGGGCTGCGAGATTGATTCAGGCGTTGTGCGAGCTCGAGCGCACCCGGCCTGCGTTTCTCGTGCAGGAGGCGGAGATCGAGCGCACGTTGCGGCTCGCCGGTGCGCAACTTCGCCTGCGCATTGATCGGCTCGACGCACTGGGTACCGGCGGTCTCGCCATTCTCGACTACAAGAGTGGACGGCCGATCTCGGGCGACTGGTACTCCGAACGCCCCTCGCATCCGCAGCTGCTCGCCTATCTCGCCGCGGTTGGAGACGAGGTCCTGGCGATGGCTACCGTCACCGTCACTGCGCGCGAGATTCGTTTCGACGGCGTGGCGTCCGATGGGAATCTGTTGCCGAAAGTCAGAGGGGTTGAAGGCACTTCGGGTGAGGCCGGCCGCGAGGCCTGGGAGCTTCGTCGGCGTGAGTGGCATGCTCGCATCGAACAACTGGCTGCGGATTTTCTGGCAGGTCGAGCAGCGGTAGATCCGCGGCCGAAGGCCTGCCAGTACTGCCACGTCGTCAGTGTTTGCCGA
>JBDTUL010000229.1:0-9271 GCA_040007735.1 Gammaproteobacteria bacterium
CTTGGCAATGCCTCCAATGGCACGGTGGCCGATCTGGGTCTCACGCATGTGTTCGTGCCCGAATGGCGCCTGTCGCCGTTCGTCATGCTCGGCACCGGCATCGTGCACATCGAGCCCAAGGCAACGCTCGTAGCGCCGCCGGATCGCACCGACCAGACAGCTTACGTAGGCGGTGGCCTGCGCTTTTATCTCACCCGCCGGTTCTTCGCCCGGGCCGAATACAAGAGCCACGTGGTGTTCACGAGCCGCAACGACAATCAGAAGGTAGACGAATGGAAACTGGGATTCGCATTCTTCTTTTGAGCGCGGTTCTCGCCCTCTCGGGGGCCCTGTCGGGCTGCGCCTCGCTGCGCAACTGGCTGGATCGCGACACGCCCAAGGAAGAAACGCAGGACGAGGCGGCACAGGCCGAATCCGACGACGCAACCGACCTGCCGCCGCGCGTGGTCGAGCCGGAAGTCGCCCGCCGCAAGATCAAGGTGCCGAAGATCGACACCGAGAACGTGGAGCTCGGCGGCGTGTTCGGCGCGCTGTCGGTGGAAGACTTCGGCACCAACCCGGTGTACGGCGCCATCGCCGCCTACCACGTCTCCGAAGACTTCTTCTTCCAGGCCGAATACGGCCGCACGACCGCGGGCAAGACGAGCTTCGAGACGCTCGGTGGCAATGTGCAGCTGCTTACCGGCGATGAGAGGCAATTCACGTATTACAACCTTGCCCTCGGCTACAACTTCCTGCCTGGCGAGGTCTTTCTCGGTCGCGGCCGCGCCATGACGAGCAGCTTCTATCTGCTCGCCGGCATCGGCAGTGTCGATTTCGCCGGCGATCAGAAATTTGCGGTGAGCTTCGGCGGCGGCTATCGCGTCCTGCCGACAGACTGGCTGGCCATCCACGTTCGCATGCAGGATCGGGTCTTCGATTCGGACCTGCTGGGCGAGAGCAAGCTCACCAACAATCTCGAAGCCAACATCGGCCTGACCGTGTTCTTCTAGAGGATGCACCTGAACATGATGCCTCGTATCGCTGGAATCACCGCCCGCACTGTCGTGGCGCTGCTGGTCGCGCTGCCCGCTCTGGCCATGAAATCGAGCGCTCCCGCGCCGGACTTCTCACTCGAAGCCCGCGGCGGCAAGACCATCAACCTGAGCCAGTTCAAAGGCCAGGTGGTCATGATCAACTTCTGGGCCACCTGGTGCGGCCCGTGCCGGCAGGAAATGCCGCTGCTCGAGAGCATCTACAAGCAATACAACAAGGCCGGGTTCACCCTGCTGGGCGTGAACGTCGAGCCGGACTCCAAGCCCGCCGAGGACTGGCTGAAACAGACCCCGGTGAGCTTCCCCGTGCTGTTCGACAAGCAGAGCAAGGTCAGCAAGCTCTATGAGGTGTCCGGCATGCCGAGCACCGTCATCGTCGATCGCAAGGGCAAGGTTCGCGTCATCCACCATGGCTACAAGCCTGGCGACGAGAACGAGTACATGACCAGCATCCGCGCGCTGTTGCGCGAGTAGTCACGCAGAGAGGGATGGAACCATGCGAGTCATTCGAATCGTGGTCGCCGCAGCCGTCGTGCTCGGCATGACCGCATGCAGTTCCATCCAGCCCTGGGTGAAGCCGTTCGAGCGCGAGCACCTGGCCGACCCCATCATGGCGTTCGATCGCAACCCGGTTTCTTCCGTGTACCTCGAGCACGTGTTCGACTCGCGCGAAGGCGCGCGGGGCGCCACGGGCGGCGTCGGCGGTGGCTGCGGATGCAACTGATGCGCTTTCGAAAGATCCTCGTCCTCGGGTTGTTACTGGCCGGCGCTACCACCGCCCAGGCGGGCGTGCTACCCGAAGACCGGGCGGATGTGCTGTATCACCGCTATCAGGGCGGCGGCATCACTATCGATGGCCCCTCCATCCTGGTGCGCAAGAAGATCGGCGACAACTTCTCGGTGGCCGCCAACTACTACGAGGACATGGTGTCGAGCGCTTCAATCGACGTGAAGCTCTCCGCCAGCAAGTACGAGGAAACGCGCAAGCAGAAGAGCGTCAGCTTCGACTTCCTGCACGGCAAATCCACGTACAGCGCCGGAGTCATCGGCAGCAAGGAACAGGACTACACCGCCGACACCGCGTTCTTTGCGCTCAGCCAGGACATGTTTGGCGATCTCACCACGGTGAGCCTTGGCTTCACTCGCGGCTGGAACAAGGTGTACCGCAACGTGAAGCTCGCGGACGGCACCAAGATGCGCGACCCCACGTTCAAGGACGGTGCCGATTCCCGGGACTATTCACTGGGGCTGAGCCAGGTGCTGACGCGCAACCTGATCCTCGCGCTCGCGTATGAAGTCATCACCGACGAGGGGTTCCTGAACAGCCCCTACCGCTCGGTTCGCTACTCCGACGGCGCCGGCGGCTTCAGCCTCGAAAAGGAGCTCTATCCGCGTACGCACACCAGCAATGCGGTGTCCGGTCGCCTGAAGTACTACCTGCCCTACCGTGCAGCGGTGGAAGGCTCCTATCGCTTCTACACCGACACGTGGGGCGTCCAGGCAAACACGGTGGAGGTCAACTACACCCAGCCGGCTTGGAAGCGCTGGATTTTCGACGGCCGTCTGCGCTACTACCGCCAGGACGCCGCGGATTTCTATAGCGACCTGTTCCCCCGCGCGCAGTCTCAGAACTTCCTCGCGCGCGACAAGGAACTGTCCACCTTCGACAGCATTACGGTGGGCGTCGGCGCATCCTATGAATTCAACATCCCGCGCGCCGCGCGCTGGGTGCAGAAGAGCACCCTCAATGCTCGCCTCGATCGCCTGATGATCCGCTACGACGACTTCCGCGATGCCACGGCCACGGATACGGCCAATGGAATCTTCGCGGGCTCCGAACCCCTCTACAAGCTCGACGCGAACGTCTTCCAGCTGTTCCTGTCTATCTGGTTCTGATCGCCTCGCCGCTGAGTTAAGCTTGCGCCGCCTTACGTGCGGCCGGCTGGCCAGCGCGCCGGGCGACAAACATTAGCCAGATCGGGCAAAGGGGATTCGAGCATGCGCAATCGTGTCGCGCTTTCGGTATTGCTGACGGGACTTGCGTTGGCGTTTACCTCCACTCACGTTCACGCACAAGCTCGGGAAGAGGGCCGGCTGCTGATGGCCACCCAGGTGCTCGAGGAAATTCGCTCCGCGCGGGATTCCTCTATCCCGGACCGGCTGCTCGACCGCGCCTACGGCATCGTCGTGGTGCCCAGCGTCACCAAGGTTGCGTTCTTCGCGGGCGGCCGCTGGGGCAAAGGCGCCCTGGTCGTCCGGGACAAGAACGGGCACTTCACCAGCCCCATCTTCGTGAACCTGGCCGGCGCAAGCTTCGGCTGGCAGTGGGGTGGCCAGTCCACCGACATCGTGCTGGTATTCACCACGCGCGCCGGCATCGAGGGCATCACGGGCGGCAAGCTCACACTCGGCGCGGATGCCTCCGTGGCCGCAGGCCCGGTCGGCCGGTCCGCCTCCGCCGCCACGGATCAGAACTTCGCCGCCGAGGTGTATTCGTACTCGCGCTCGCGCGGTCTGTTTGCGGGCATCGCGCTGGACGGCACGTCCATCAGCGTGGATAGCCGCGCCAACGCGTCTTACTACAAGAAGAGCGGCGTCATGGCGTCGGACATCATCAACGGGTCCGTCACCAGCAACGACGACACCTCGCGTCGCTTCCTGGCAGCCGTCGGTACCAGCACAGCCACCACGCCGGCGGCAACCTCCAGCAATTCAAGCGGTTCCGCGCCTGCTCCGGTTGAACCCAGCGGTTCCGCGGTAAGCGAAGCGCCGGCGGGCGGCCCCCACGCGCCGGTAGGTGCGCAAACCTTCCCCATGGAAGACCCGAAGCCGGGGCAGGAACCGAAGTGACCTCCGGACTGCGTTCGCGCCTCTTCTAGCTGTCGAATTTCATCGCGCCGCCCAGGCGCGCAGCCATGGAATCAACGGCTGGTTTTTCGCTTCGCAGTTTCTGCTGCGTGCGCGCGCTCGCTCTGGGCTTCGCTCTGCCTGTAGCACTAACCCTCCCCCTGGTTACCGCCGGGGCGGAGGCAACGGGCGATGACGAACATTCACTTACGGCCGGGCAACGCGACGCTGCGCGCCTGGACCAGGTCACCGTCACGACCCGGCGGCGCGAAGAGCGGTTGCTCGAGGTGCCAGACTCCGTCACGGCACTGACCGCCGCTGTCATCGACAGCTCGCACATCACGAACGTGAAGGACGTGGCGCTGCGCATTCCCAACTTCTCCGTCGTAGAAGCTCAGCAACCGGGGGTGTCGAAGCTGAACGTGCGTGGCGTGTGCCAGGCGAACAACGGCGAGCCGCCCGTCGCCGTCGTCGTGGACGGCGTGCAGATGAGCAACGCTTATCAGATCACTCAGAAGCTCTTCGACATCGAGCACATCGAAGTGTTGAAGGGCCCGCAAGGTGCCGTGTATGGACGCGCCGCGTGGAGCGTGTCTGCGTTCCTGGAGAACGCACTGGATGAGCAGTACGTGCTCGAGTTCCTGCCCCGGCAATGGAGCGGAGTGTCGGCGGGCGATGTCGCCGCCGCGGGCCGCGGACGGCACTGGGGGGTCGAGGGGCGTTATCGATTTTGATTTTCCTGATGCTGATGTTCCTGAGGCTGGCGATTTTCCTGAGTATTGCAATTGCCTGTCAGCCGCCCGGCGATTGAGGGCTCTTGGAGCCGGAATCGGAAGCCCAATCGCCGGGCGGTTGAGAAGCGCCTCAGGCGCGCGGCCGAGAGCCGCGTCAGGCAGGCCGCAGCACCAGAAGCCGCTGTCTCGAGAGTGTTTGATTCACCTGCACAGCAAGCCCTGCCGCAATGGCCTGCGCAATCACCTTCTCGAGCGGAATTCGCAATTTCGGATAAGTGCTTCGCATGGAACGCCACATCTGACCCGTCCATTCGTGAACGATGTCAGTCACCCACACCAAATCCGAGTCGTAGTGCAGTACGCATTCCATGATGCGATCGCGGTCTGCGCGCAGCACGAACGAGCTGTCCTGCGGGGCCAGCACCTGCGCCTGTTCGCGATACTGAAGCAACAATGCGCCCCCTGGTGCGAGCAACGCGGCTGATGACTCGATGAGGCGGCCAACTTCCTTCTGCGTGCTCAGGTGTGTGAGCGTATCACCCACGCAAAGAATGAGCGCGAAAGGGCCGTGGGTGCAGTAAGAAGCGGTATTTAGCAAATCGCTGTGGATCGGTTTGACGCCGAAGCCACCGCACACTGCAACTAGCTCCTTCATTAGAGCGTCGCTCGAGTCGACGGCGATGACTTCGAACCCCCGCTCGGCCAATGCCCGCGCGTGAAAGCCGGCGCCCGCGCCGAGGTCCAGGGCGACTTCGCCCGGTTTGGCGGTTACCCCGGCTGCGTCAAGCAGGGCTTTCGCGCTGCTTTCGCACGCGGCGGCGCCACCCATCATCCAGGTGTATCGCGAGGCCAGAAGGCCTTCGTAGTGTGCCTCGACGGGGCGCGGGTCGGGATCGGTCAAGGGTATGCCTCTATGGAGAGATTTTCTGTAGGGTGACGGCTCACGATGATAGGCATTGCGCGGGTTGGGGCAAGCGGTGCTGCTACTGCATGGAATCAAGAGCCCTAATCGCCGGGAGGCTGAGAAACTTTCTTTTTTTGTTTTCTTGATCGGAGAAAACCAACAAAAGGAATATTCCGAGCCGCCCGGCGATTGTGGGCCTCTTGCGCCGCTCGGCAATGAGAGCAGCCTTAGTATCACCCGCTCGAGGATCAATTTGATGTCCACCCCCTCCTCCGAAAAACCCCTTCGTGGCTCCATGCCCCTGGTGCTGGCCGCCGCGGCGGTGCTGCTCATTACGACGGGCACGCGCCAGGTAACGGGGTTGTTCGTCCTGCCCATCATTTCCACGACAGGGGTAAGCATCGCGGCCATCAGCTTTGCGCTCGCAGTGGGCCAGTTCATTTGGGGCGCGGCGCAGCCGCTGTTCGGCGCGCTCGCCGACCACTACGGCGCCTTCCGCATTCTGGTAATCGGTGCACTCTTGCTGGCACTGGGATTGGCGTTAACACCATACGCAACCACCGAACCCGGGCTCCTCGTAACGCTCGGCGTGCTCAGTGCCGCTGGCGCAGGTGCCGGCAGCTTCTCCATTCTCATCGGCGGCACCGCGCGCAATCTCACCCCGGAGAAGCGCTCGCTTGCCGCTGGCACCATCAACGCCGGCGGCTCGCTGGGTCAATTCGTGTTCGCTCCGGTCACCCAACTGGTCATCGGTGCATGGGGTTGGGGCGCTGCGATGTTCACGCTGGCCGCGTCGGCGCTTCTAACTATTCCGCTTGCGTGGCCGCTCAGACAACGCGCCCCCGCGCCGGACGCAACGTCAGCCCAGGCGAAACCCTCCGTCACGCTGCGCGAGCAACTGCGCATTGCCGTGCGCGATCCGAGCTACATCTATCTCAATCTCGGATTCTTCACGTGCGGGTTTCACGTGGCATTTCTCGTCACGCACTTTCCGGGCGAGATTCAGAATTGCGGACTCACCGCAAACGTGGCGGCGAACTCGCTGGCGCTCATCGGGCTCTTCAATGTCGGTGGCAGCCTGGCGGCCGGCTTTCTCGGGCAGCGCTATCGAATGAAGAATCTGCTCGCCGGCATCTACACCGCTCGCGCGATCCTGATCGTCATTTATCTGCTGATGCCCAAGACCGCGCTCAATATTTACTTGTTCGCCGCAGGAATGGGCCTCACGTGGCTCGCTACAGTGCCGCCCACCTTAGGCATCGTGGCCAAGCTGTTCGGCGTGCGCTATCTCGGCACGCTCTTCGGGCTCACGCTCGTGTCACACCAGACCGGCGCATTTCTCGGCGCGTGGCTGGGCGGCGTCGCGATGGCGAAGCTCGGCTCGTATCAATGGATCTGGTATGCGGACATGGCGCTGGCCCTGGCGGCCGCGCTGGTGAATCTGCCGATCAAGGAAGAGAGCCCGCTGCCTCGCGCAATCGTTCCGGCCTGAGGCAAGCTCCAGGAGACTGACGCGAGTCCGGCTGGTGTCAAGGCTTGGCGCCGGCCGGTGCCGTGAACTCCGGCGGCGCCACGAAGCCAACGCAAACGTGCGCGAGCTTCGAGGCCAGGTCGAGC
The DNA here is from genome assembly GCA_040007735.1 of Gammaproteobacteria bacterium. Lineage (GTDB taxonomy): Bacteria > Pseudomonadota > Gammaproteobacteria > Steroidobacterales > Steroidobacteraceae > JADGHX01. The sequence goes on from JBDTUL010000229.1 coordinate 7,137, forward strand.
GGCGTCGCATCCTCCAGATACGGCCCCATGATCTGCAACCCGACAGGCAACCCGTCGCGCGTGCGCCCCACCGGCGCCACCGTCGCGGGACACCCGGTCAGCGTCGCGACACTGATCCACTTGAACTGATCCGTGTAGTCGCGCCTGCGACCCATAACGGTGAGCTTCCGGTCGTCCTTCAGCCACGACTCCGTGCGCGGGTCGTGCGCAAACGCGGCGACGAAGTTCACCGGGCTCAGGAACGCATCAAAGGTTTGGAAGTAGCGCTGCCACAGGGCACGAGCCTGCAGCCGCGCCTCCTGATACGCGCCCCACAGGTGGTGGCTGGCCGTGGCGCCGAGGAGAAACGGTTTGTTCTGGGCAGCCGCTTCGCGCAGCGCCTTGATAGACGATTCGGGCTCACCCGCCATGACGATGGCCGCCAGCAGGAACAGATAAGTTGCATGCGCGGCCAGGCGGTCGAACCCTTCGGGCCAGCCTTCCACTACAGTGACGCCCGCTTTGCGAAGCGCACCCACGGCGCTCTCGAGCACCTCTCTCACCTGCGGATCGACCGGACAAAACCCCTCATCCAGCATCACGCCCACTTTGTAGTCGCGCAGACGAATCCGGCGCGGTTTGGGCAAGGTCAACCGGAAGCCAACCGGCTCGCCGGGTGTGGGATGCGTGAGCACACCGAGTTCGAGTCCCAAGTCCTCCGCGCTGCGCGCCATCGGCCCTGCCACACCCAACTCTCCATGAGTTCGCGTGCCCGGCGCTGGCGGAATGTGCCCGTCGAGCGGCACGAGATGAAGCGAAGGCTTGTGCCCATACACCCCGCAGAAATGACTGGGCACGCGAATGGAGCCGCCAATATCGCTTCCCAGTTCGAGAAACCCGAATCCCGAGGCGAGCGCCGCCGCGCCGCCGCCGGTGGAACCGCCCGGCGTGCGCGTCACATCCCATGGATTGTTCGTGACGCCCGCGATGTCGTTGTAGGCCTGATGGTCCGCCGCCCACGCCGGCGTATTGGTTTTGCCGATCACAATGGCGCCCGCGTCCTTCAGGCGTGCGACCGCCACCGCATCTTCACTGGGCACGTACTGTTCCAGCTCCTTCGCGCCACAGGTGGTGCGTATGCCGGCGGTGGCAAACGCATCCTTCACCAGCACAGGCAAGCCGTGCAGCTTGCCGATCTTTCCTTTACGCGCGCGAGCACGATCCGCTTTGCGCGCCTCGGCGAGGGCCTGCTCTTCAGCAAGCGTGATGAACGCGTTGATGCGTGGATTGTGCTGTCGGATGCGATCGAACACGTGCTGCGTGAGTTCGCGCGACGACAAGGTTCCGCGACGTAGCGCGGCCAGCGCCTCCGTGGCAGTTCCAAAGTCCGCATCGAACCCGCGTGGGGACTTGCTGCTCATGCGCCCAACGCTTCAGGCCGAAGCAAACAGTTTCTGCAGCCGCGCGTAATCGAATGACGACGTGAAGTGATCGAACGAGCCGGTTTGAATCAGCTTCGTCATGGAATCGCTCAGCGCCCCGGCAACGTAAAGCGCCGGCGTGGTCGCCGTGCTCACGCGTGCAACGCCTGCCGCTTGCAGTTCGGGAATGCCGGGCGTGCCGCGACAGCCGATGATATTCACAGGGTGTGCCAGCGCGGCCACGAGTTTGGTGATCTGCGCCAGATCGACCAGACCCAGCGGATACACACAGTCGGCGCCCGCAGCCACATATGCCCGGCACCGGGCCAGCATTTGATCGAACAGCGCGGGATCGTTGCTGCCCGCGTTCAGATAAAAATCCGTGCGAGCATTGATGACGAGGTGGATGCCCAGCTTCGTCGCCGTGCGACGAACCGCTGAAATGCGCTCGGAGGCATCGTCAACCGAACGCAACGAAGCGCCGTGCCCGAGCCCATCTTCTATGTTGATGCCGCACGCACCCACCTGGATGACTTCTTCGGTGCGGTGAATGAGATCCGGAGTGGTGCTGCTGAAACCGCCTTCGATATCGGCCGTTACCGGCACGCGCACCGCGCCGGCCACCCGCTGCACGGCCGCCAGCATTTCGTGCCACGGGATTTTTTCGCCATCTGCATAGCCCAGTGACTTTACTGAAGAAGAAAAAAAGAAACAGGGTATTCCTGAAGGGATAGA
>JBDTUL010000230.1:0-9270 GCA_040007735.1 Gammaproteobacteria bacterium
GGCGCTCGGCGCCACTGTCACGGTGCCTACGCTTGGTGGCGCGGTTGAGATGCGCGTTCCTGCGGGGGCGCAGTCAGGTCAGAAGCTGCGGCTCCGAGGGCGCGGGCTGCCTGGGTCGCCGCCTGGCGATGAGTTCGTTCAGCTCAAAGTGGTTTTGCCGCCGGCGGATTCGCCGCAAGCCAAGGCGCTGTACGAGCAGATGCAAAGAGAGATGGCTTTCGATGCGCGAGCCGCTGACGTCGCGAGTTAGTTACGGAGCGGCTGCGCCGCCTTGAAACATGCGGCTCGCTGGAGCCGAGATCAGAAGGCTCGGGTCGGGACCGCCCGCTGGACCGATCCCTCGGAGGCTCGGGAAAAAGTAGTCCTACTTTTTCACGTCCCTCTCCGAGCCTTCTGATCCCGTCTCCGCTCGGTTGGTTCGTTGCGCGGCTTCGCTTCTTCTTCTCAGCCGCCCGGCGATTGAGGGCTCTTCGATCTAGCTTCCGAAATTCTCGCCACCTTCCCGCAGGTACGCGATCTCGTCCGGCGTGCTCGCGCGACCGAGTATCGAGTTTCGATGGGGAAAGCGCCCAAACCGATCAATCACCACCCGGTGTCGCTCGGCGTAGTCGAGGCAATTCTGGAAAACATCCTTCAGCGGGTCGGGTGCCTCGAGCAGCAGCCGCCGGTACGCGGCAACCGACTCGTCCTGCACCTCGCTCGTTTCGCTGTGCTGAAGCGGCATATAGAAAAAGATGCGCTCCACCGGTTTCAGCGCGGCGTCGGCCACCAATTGCATTCCCGTCAGCGACAGTTGCAGGGCCTGTTCGTCGCCCGCGAATACGCGGGCCGTTCCGCGGTATAGGTTGCGCGGAAACTGGTCGAGCAGAAGGATCAGGCTGAGGCGCCGGCGCGGGCCATCTGCCCAGGAGGCTAGCTCGCCCGCGAGGGCCTGTTGCAGGAGCGGTTCGAAGCGTGCGCGGATGGCGTCATCGAGGTGACGGCGCACGTCCCCTTCCCCGGCAAACCAGATCTGCATGCGCTTGGCGAGCGGCTCGGGCGCCGGCGGGTGCTTGCCGAACCAGAATTCGCGCACTGTTCGGGCTTCGTCCATTGGTGCGAAGCATATCAGTGCTTGAGATCCCGCAGACGGATCCCCATGCCTGCCACCCTATGCTTCTCGAAGAAACCAGTTCGGCGAACTCAAACGCCACGGCAGATGAGGGTCAGTCCGACAGCGGCCCCGATTTGCTCGACGCCTACTCACGCGCTGTCGTCGGCGCGGTGGAGCAGGTCGGGCCCGCAGTGGTCAGCGTTTATGTAGGTGGCAGCGCAGAGGATGCGGCTCGCGCTCGTGGCGGTGCCGGCTCCGGCGTGGTTGTCACGCCAGACGGCTACGTGCTCACCAACGAACACGTCGTGCAGAACACGCAGACCGCTCGCGTGGCGTTCGTCGACGGGCGAAGCGCATCGGCGGTTGTCGTGGGCCGCGACCCCGCCACAGACCTCGCCGTTCTGCGCGCCCACACCAGCGGGCTTCCGCATGCGTCGCTACTCGACTCCGTTCCACGCGTGGGGCAACTCGTCGTTGCGGTGGGGAATCCGCTAGGGTTTGAGTCCACGGTTTCAGCCGGCGTGAGTTTGCGCATTGAGTTGACGCCTCGGGAACTGGGCTAGAGACGTTTGCTGTCAGCCGCCCGGCTCGGAGTTGCCCAGCAATCTGTTCCACAGCCACATCACTGAGCGCCCAACTTCCGGGCGCATCGTGAGCTGCTCCGGCGGAATGGCTATCAGCGTGCCATGCCGTTCCTCGAACACCGCGAACTTGAAGTTGTAGTTCGGCTCCATCCCCATTCGCAGATCGGAGATGAGCACTTTCCCGTCGCGCTCCTCCATGCTGAAGAATCCGTGCGAAAACCACGCAATGCGCGCCACGTGCCAGTCGTCGCGCGTTTTCTCGTATAGCTCAGCGCCACGCGGGTACTCACGGAACACGATGGTCGGGTGATCATCGAACAGCGAGTAGAAGCCCTCCAGATAGTGGGTGGGCGTCATGGCAGTCACGCGCCATAGAACGCTGTTCAGAACGGTGGGATCCACCTCGATCTGCTGCACATCAATGCGCTGAGCACGCAAAGAGTCCCGCGCGATGCGCGTAACGTACTGCTGAGCGCCATACGTCCACGCGAGGTACGCCGCGCTCAGCACGAGGCCCGCAGCGTTCCAGCGCAACGCGCGCGGACTGCGCCAGGAGAGCGCGACGACCGCACCCACCAGCACGGGCACCGTAAAAAGGGGATCAATGATGAAAATGCTCCCGACCCCAAACGGATGGTCGATAAACGGCCGCAGCAACTGCGTGCCGTAGATCGTCATGAAGTCCAGCAGCGGGTGAAAGATCAGGGCCAGCCACGCCATCAGCCACCAACGCCTGAATAGCAGCGGCTGTCCATGAACGCGGCTGGCGATCAACGCGATCAGTGGCGCCAGCAGCGTCAGATACAAAAGCGCGTGGCTGTCGCCACGGTGGAACGTCATGTTCCGTATCGGGTCGCCGTGGCGGAGAAAGACATCCAGATCGGGCAGGGTGGCGCACACGCTGCCCCACAGCGCTGCCTTCCAACGCGGCGTGCACGAGCCCATGACGGCCATGCCCATGGCCGACCCAACTGCGATGTGTGTGAGTGAATCCAACGGCGGGATATTAGACCAACTGGCCGGCACTCCCGTTTAGCTTCACGCGGTCTCGTCGGGCCGCGGGATAAACTGCCGCACCAAAGTATTGGCGAGGGACTCCGCATGCGTCGATATGTAACAAGCCTGATGGTCTCGATCGTCGCGCTCGTTGCCCAGGCCAGCGCGGCGGAGGTTGCCGTGCCTCACGACCTGGAACAGTGGCGCGGGTGGGCCCTTCAGGGCGAGGACTATCGCCGCTGCCCTTTCAACGCAGCGGAATCGCCTGCCAACGCCGGCGCATACCGGTGCGCCTGGCCGGAACGCCTGGCCCTGGCGCTTGGCGCGCAAGGCGGCACTTTCGAGCAGCGTTGGCAGATTTATTCAGAGAGTTGGGTAAGCGTTCCGGGTAGCGAAGAGTACTGGCCGCAGAACGTGCAGGTCGACGGTAAGCGCGGAGCCGTGGTCATGCATGAGAATGTGCCGTCTCTGCGGTTGACGGCGGGAGCGCACACAATCACCGGCCGGCTGGCGTGGTCGACGCGTCCGGAATCCGTCGCTGTCGACAGCCGAACGGCCATCGTCGATCTCACGCTCGACGGAAAGCGCGTTGTGCAGCCGGAACGCCCAGGCGGTGCCGTCTGGTTGGGAAAGCGGCGTACCGCCGAACAACCCGCTCGTATGGAAGTGCAGGTGTATCGCTTGCTCCGCGACTCTGTTCCCGCCACTTTGCTGACTCGAATCCGACTTCAGGTTTCAGGCGATGGCCGCGAGGAATTGCTGGCGCGCGTGCTGCCTGAGGGATTCACGCCGCTCAGCCTGATGGGTTCGCTTCCGGCGCGCCTCGAGCAGGACGGCAGGTTGCGTGTGCAGGTGCGGGCCGGAAGCTGGGAGGTCGACGTGGAAGCCCGTGCTGCCGGCGTCGCCTCGCGCGTCGCACGGCCTCCGGTCGGCGAAGGGCTATGGGCGCGCGAGGAAGTGTGGAGCTTCTCTGGCGACGATCGACTGCGCGTGTCGTCAGCGCAGGGCGCAGACGGAATCGATCCCGCCCAGGCGAACGTCCCCGCCGAATGGCGTGGCTTTCCTGCGTTCCGAATGGCCCCGGACTCGACTCTCGAAATCATCGAGCGCAGTCGCGGGCTGCAGAACGCAGACGACAATCGCCTGACGCTGGACCGCCAGTTGTGGCTGGATTTCAATCACGGCGGTCTCACCGCTGTCGATCGCGTTCGCGGCACCATGCGCAAAGACTGGCGGCTCGAGATGACCACGCCGTACTCGCTCGAAAGCGCGCGAATGAATGGCGAACCACAGCTCGTCACTCGCAACCCAGGAAGAGGGCCAGGTAACGGTCTCGAAGTTCGCACGCCGAATCTCATCCTGGAAACCGTGGCGCGCACCGCCGACAGCCGCGGGCAGATTCCCGCTACCGGCTGGAATGCGCGTTTCGACAACGTGCGCGGAACTCTGAACCTGCCGCCGGGGCACCGGTTACTTGCCGCATTCGGCGCGGACAGTGCGCCGGGCGCGTGGTCCGAGCAGTGGGGATTGTGGGGACTGTTCGGCGTACTCGTCGTCGCGGTGTTTGCAGGATGGCTCGCGGGCTGGATCGTCGGGGTGGTGGCGTTCGTCGCGCTGCTGCTCACGTATCAGGAGAGCCCGAGCTACATCTGGCTGTGGAGCAATCTCCTCGCCGGGCTGGCCCTGGCGCGTGCGGCGCCTGAGGGGAGGCTTCGCCAGTTTGCACGGGGCTATCGCACGCTCGGCTTCGTAATCTTGGGGATAGCGCTGCTGCCGTTGCTTTGGGGACAGGCGCGGATGGCGCTGCATCCGCAGCTCGATAACTTGCCCTCGTTCACCGAGGTACATCCCATCCAGGCAGATCTGGTGGAGTCGCCTTCGCCTGCGGCTCCGCCAGCGGAAGCCGACAAATCGTTGGAAGAGGTCTCGGTCACTGCCTCGGTTCGGCGCGACAGAGCAAACCGAAAAGAAGCGTACAACGCGGCGTCGCCGATGGTGACCGCGATCACCTCGTCCGGCGGCCTGAATGCTCAGCAGATCGTGCAGCGATACGCGCCGGGTACGCTTCTGCAGACAGGGCCCGGCATTCCGCAGTGGCGATACGTTTCGTATGGCTACGGCTGGTCCGGCCCGGTGGAGAAGGACCAGTCCGTGCGCTTCCTCTACATTGGTCCCGTGTTGCTCGGCGTGTGGCGCCTTCTCGGAGTGGCTCTGTTGGCCGCACTCTTCGTCGCGCTACTCCAGTCGAGTGATAACGGTCGTTGGCAGTGGCCGGACGCGCGAGACTCCGTGCGCAAATGGTTTAGCGGTGAAACCCGCGCGCAGGCTGCTTCTGCAACAGGGGTCTCGGTTCTCTGCGCGATGCTGCTCGCGTTGTGTGCGGCGTCGCCGGTGCGTGCAGAGCCCGACGCGAACCTGCTCAACGAACTCAAGGCACGCCTCACGCGCGCGCCGGAGTGCGTGCCGAACTGCGCGGAAGTGACGGCGGCACAGGTCACCGTGCGCGGCGACCGTCTCGATATATCGATGGAGGTGAGCGCGCTAGCCAACGTTGCTGTGCCGATGCCTTCACTGAACGACCGCTGGCAAATCGATTCAGTCAGCGTCGACGGCCATTCGGCGTTGGCCGTGGGCCGGCGCGATGACGGCGCGCTTTCCATACCGCTGACTCCGGGCGCGCATGAAGTGCGTCTCGGTGGAGCGCTTCCGGCCGCCACCTCTATCCAGGTCGAGTTTCCGAGCGTGCCGCGTTCCATTTCCGTCAGCAGCGACGGCTGGGACGTTTCGGGCGTGAACGAAGGGCGCCTGCTCTCCGGCTCTCTCGAACTGGTTCGTCGTCGCAGTTCGACGTCTGGCGCCGGCGCACTGGAAACCGCCAGTGAGTTTCCGGCGTACGTGCGTGTCACGCGTTCGTTTGGTCTCGGCCTCGACTGGACGCTCGACACCACGGTGACTCGCGTAGCGCCCGAGAAAGCCGCCGTCACAGTCGAAGTGCCACTCGTTCAGGGCGAGTCGGCGCTGTCGCAGCGTCTGCGCACTCGCGAGGCTGCCGGGGGCCGTCGAATCGCACTCGTAGGGCTGGAGCGCGGGCAGGACGAAGTCGCGTGGTCATCCGGAATCGCACGTGGCGAAACCCTGGAGTTGGAGCTACCGAGCGACTCTCCGCGGTCTGAAGTGTGGTCGTTCGCGGTGAGCCCCCAGTGGAACGTGGCGTTCGAAGGCCTGCCTGCGGTGTTGCCTCAGAATACGGATCAGTCCACGTGGGTCTACGAGTTCTATCCGCGCCCCGGCGAGAAGCTGCGTCTTCACATCACACGGCCGGAGCGAGCAGCGGGAGCGACGCTCGCCATCGACTCGGCCATGCAACGTGTGGTGTTCGGCAAGCGATCCGCCACCACGTCGCTGCAACTGCAGTACCGAAGCACACAAGGCGGACGGCACGGCATCACGTTGCCCAAGAACGCGCGCGTGACTTCCGTGCTACTCGATGGGCAGCCGGTGCAGGTGCGGCCGGATAACGGCGTGCTTTCAGTTGGCCTTCTGCCGGGGAATCACGCGGTGAGCGCCGAGTGGGAAGTGCCCACCGGCGCGACTGCACGAACCCAACCAGCAGCGGTGGACCTGCACGTTCCCGCCAGCAACGTTCGCACGTCAGTTTCGCTGCCTGCGGATCGGTGGGTGTTGTTCGCCAGTGGTGCAGGCGTGGGGCCGGCGATTCTTTACTGGTCGGAGTTGGTGGTGTTCGTCATTACGGCTCTGCTGTTGGGCCGGTGGAAGCAGTCACCGCTGCGCACGAACGAGTGGCTGCTGCTGGGTCTTGGACTGTCGACGCTCTCGTGGGGCGTGCTGGCAATCGTCGGCCTCTGGCTTTTTGCCGTCGCCTGGCGGGAGCGCTGGCCGGGGAACGTGTCGCGCTGGCGGTTCAACTCCGTTCAGGTGCTGCTCGCCGGCGTCACGGTCATCGCCGTGATGGTGCTGGTGTTCCTCGGCATTCGCCAGAGCCTGCTCGCGTCGCCCGACATGGGTGTGACGGGCCCTGGCTCTTACGGCTCTGAGTTCACCTGGTTCGTGGATCACACGTCGTCGGCTCTGCCGCAACCGTCCGTGATTTCCGCGCCCATGTGGGTGTATCGCGCGCTGATGTTCGCGTGGGCTTTGTGGTTGGTTGTCGCGCTACTGCGCTGGTTGCGTTGGGCGTGGCGAGCGTGGAAAGCCAACGGCATCTGGCGCGGGAAAGTGGCGGCAGCGGTGCTCCCGGCCTGACCGCAGGCAAAAAAAGGGCGGCCCTCAGGCCGCCCTCTGTCAGCTTCGAAAGTGTGTGACCCCGACGGCTATTCGCAGAGGCTTTCGAGGTAGCCCTGCGCGACCGGCGACAGCCGCTTGCGAGCCAGCGCGCGCGCTTTGGGCGCATCTACGATGTACTCGAGCGGGCCGGACACCAGGATCTGCCGAATGTCGGGATTCTTCGCCGAGGCACGCGCCATCTTGTTGAGGACGGTGAAGCCGCGGTTGATCTTGTTACGGGGAGCCCGGCTCTTTTCGATGGCACGGGCGAGGTACTGGCCGAAGCGGGCGTAGAGAAAGTAGTCGTCTTCCCCCACCTGGAAACGTGCTTCGGCAAAGAAGTCGGGGAAGTTCTTCTCGAGATAGTCGTTGAGCTTCTGCAGGGGAAGCGACGAGTCAGCGATCATCGAGCCGTTACATTTCTTCATTCGGTCTTGCCACACCTCCAACGGGTCCGGACGACCATTTCTGGACGTCACGAGCGGTACCACACCTCGCAACGCGCGCGGATGTTGGGGCACGAGGCGCGACGATGCAATAGGTGAGATTCGGAATTTGCGAGCGAGCGCAAAATTATTTCTCGCGCGTGGCGACACTGACTCGAAGTGGCGACGCGGCGCTCGTTCGAAGCTGCACCTCAGAGCGCGCGCAGCGTGGCGAGCTCCGGCCACGGCGACAACTTCTCGCCGGGCCATTCGAGCAGCTTTACTCGTGGATTCTCGGGCGCCGGCTGCGACAGCAGTGCCACCACGCTCAGCACTAACGTCGAACGTGGGCGAAAAACTTGAGCGATCCAATCGCCCGGCGCGGGCACGTTCGCACGCCACGCGCCGTCTCCCTCTTCGAATGTGCAGCGGGACACACTCTGCAGCAGCGGCAGAGACAGCGCCTTTGCGAAGGCTTCCTTCAGAGTCCAGAGAATGTAAAACCGTTCCGCACGCGCGATCGGCGGCAGCGCTTCGAGCTGCGCGTGCTCGGCGTCGGAGAATGCGAAGCGCGACAATCGCAGGAAATCCCTCTCACGCAGTTCCTCGACGTCCACACCGACGCTTGAGGCGGCGTCGCTTCGGGCGATGGCGGCGTGCCCCGCCGAATGGCTGAGGCTCAGCGGACCTGACGCACGCCCCTCTCGCACGAACGCCAGCAACGCTCGGCTCACTTCCCATTCAGGCAGGCGTCTGGAGCCGGCCATTTGTTCCCGCCGCGACCGATCCGGCGGCGTGAGAGCGTCCATATCAAAGTGGGCGCGAGCTGACGGCCCGGCCAGCCAGACCTCCAGATCCGCGTCGCGGGCCGCACGCTCTGCAGCGGCCCCCTGAAGCACTCGCTTGGAACACATGCGTGAGATTATGGCGAGATGATCGGCACCTTGGTCAGGCCTGTGTGGTTCCTCTGGCGCCTCTGCGCCACCGCGCTCTGTTTCGCGGCCTTCGGCCTGTCGTCGCTGATCTGCGGCCTGGTGTTGTTCCCTCTGATGCGACTTCTCCCTGGGACGCCCGCGGCGCATCTCCGTCGCGTGCGCGCGACGTTTCACGCGATCCTGCGCACCTTCGTGGGTTTCATGCGGTGGGTCGGGGTACTGACGTATGAGTTCGAAGGGGCCGAACGGCTCGGCCGGCCGGGCCAGCTGATCCTCGCGAACCACCCCTCGCTGGTCGACGTCGTCTTCCTGGTTGGCTTCACGCCCCAGGCCCTTTGCATTGTCAAACAGGCGCTATTCAACAATCCGTTCACGGGGGGGCCGGTCGGCGCGGCTGGCTACGTCAGCAACACGCCCACCCTCGGCATGGTCGAGCGGGGCTCCCAAGCGCTTCGCGAAGGACAAAGTGTAATAATATTCCCCGAGGGGACGCGCACCACGCCGGGGGAACCGCTGCAGTTTCATCGGGGCGCGGCGAGCATCGCGGTGCGAGCGGCAACGGTCGTCACTCCGGTGTACATCCGCTGCGAGCCGGTCACGCTGGCCAAGAACATGCCGTGGTATCGCATTCCTCCGCGCCGGCCGCGGTTTTCGATCCGGGTCGGGGAGGACATCGACCCGGAGCCGTTCCGCAAGGCGCCTGCACCGCTCGCCTCGCGCGCCTTCAACGCTCACCTGCTGAAGGTGTTCGCGGCAGAACTGAAGACGCGGACCTGACAGTAAAGATATGCGGCGCGCACTACGCGCCCGGTGGACGTTGGATGCTGAGCTCCGAACAAATACTCGACATGCTGCGCTCGGCGTTCACCGAGCTGTTTGAGATCGACCCCGCCCGGATCACTCCCGAGGCGCGCCTGGGGGAAGACCTCGAGATCGACAGCATCGACGCGGTC
>JBDTUL010000231.1:0-9252 GCA_040007735.1 Gammaproteobacteria bacterium
TGACTCATGAGCGAATTTGCGGGACAGCACACTAGTCGTTGCGGATGACCTGGCCACCCTTCATCACGAAACTGAGCGTGCGCAGCGCGGCGATGTCCTGGGCCGGGTTCGCGCCGACCGCGATGATGTCCGCGTAGTGCCCAGGCTGCAGCGACCCCACGTCCTTCTCCATCGAGAGGAGCCGCGCGACGTTCAGGGTTGCCGCGCGCAAGGCGTCCAGCGGGGTCATGCCGGCCGCCACGTAAAGCTCCGCTTCGTGCGCGGTGGCGGTGGTGCCCGCATTCGGTTCGAACGGGAACTGATCTGTGCCCAGCGCGACGTTGACGCCGAGGCGTATCGCCGTCTGTAGCATCTTCAGGTGGTCGACGCGCGTGCTGCGCACGCGGTCGAGATACCACGGGGGCGAACCGATCTTGCGATAGAACTCCATCGCCCCCTCATCGGTAACGACGGCAGTCGGCACGATCCAGGCGCCTTGCGCCTTCATGACGCGGAGCTGCTTCTCCGTGAGGTGATAGCCGTGCTCGAAGCAATCGATGCCGAGAGCGAGCGCTTCATCCGCGGCCACCGGCGACCCGTTGTGCGCGGTTACTTTCACGCCGTTCCGATGCGCAACGTCAATGACCGAACTCAGCTCTTCGCGAGTCATCACGGAAGCGGCAATGCTGCCGTGAGAGTCGGAGATGCCGCCGGAAATGGCGATCTTGATCCAGGTGGCGCCGCTCTTGATCTGCTGCCGAACCGCTTTGGCCATATCCACGGGACCGTCCGCTTCCAGGTCGCCATGGCCACCGGTCGGGACGATGATCGCGCCGGCGGTCTGGATGCGCGGGCCGACGACCGTGCCGCCGTCGATGGCCGACTTCAGAACGAAGTCCGCGCCCTTCTCCTCGCCCACCAGACGAACGGTCGTGACCCCGGCCTGCAACGATTTCCGGGCGTTCTCGGCCATGCGCAGGACCAGTTCCATGTCGCTCTCGTTGGCGAGCGCCGCGCCCGCCTGTCCCGGGAGCTTGAGGCCGAGGTGCACGTGCGCGTTCATCAGGCCCGGAGCGAGCCACTTGCCTGGCATGCGGATGATGCGCGCGTCGGCCGGCACCTGGACCGACGCCGACGGACCGACCGCCTTGATGCGGTCGCCTTCGATGAGCACGACCGCATCGTTGATAATTGCGCCGTTCTCGACGTTCACGACCGATGCGCCGGTGATGGCGATTGGCGGCCCGGGTGGCGGTGGTGCCTGCTCGTAAACTGCGGTCGGAACCGCCCACGTAAGGGTGGGCAGGAGCGCTGCGACCAGCAGCGCGGCACGTACGAACTGGACTCTCAGCATGCTTCAGGCTCCATTCGATGCGGTGTGCGCCACTGCGGGCCTGGCGCGATCCGGTCTGGCGATGTGCGCACCCCAGTCTCGCAGCCGTCCAGGTGGCACAGACCTCCCAGCCGCCCGGCGATTGAGGGCTCTTTAATCTGCGCAAATATCTCACGCCCACCAATCGCACTAACGATCATTACCGCGCCAACTTCGTTGCACCCAACGCAACGACGCCGAATGCAGCGACCCATTGAACGCACGGTCGGCCGGATGCCAAGCTCGGACCGAACACACAGCCACCGCCACACCCCCGGGAAATAGATGACCCAACGCCACTGGTCCTCCAACCTTCTCTTCCTGATCATCGCGGTCGGCGCCGAAGCCGGCATCGCCAATGTCTGGAAATTCAGCTATCTGGCAGGCGCGAACGGCGGCGGCCTGTTCGTGGCGCTGTATTTCATCGCCCTGTTCCTGATCGCCATTCCAGCCCTGATGGCCGAAATGATGATCGGCCGCCATGGCGGGCGGAGCGCTCCCGGCACCATGCGCGTGCTGGTCGAGAGGGACGGGATCTCCCCGTTCTGGAAGCTCTTCGGCGTGATCGCAAGCGTAAGCCTGGTTCTGATCCTGAGTTTCTACTTCGTCATCTGCGGATGGATGCTCGACTACTTCGTGTTCGGAGTCCGGGGCGGGTTCAAGAACATCGACGCCGCTGGCGCACAGCGCGCCTACGCCGAACTGCTGGCCGACCCTGCCCGCATGCTGTTGTTCTCCGGAATCATCATCGCAACGACTGCGGTCGTCATCGCGCGCGGCATCAACCGTGGCATCGAACGGGTCTCCGGCGTGCTGACGCCGTTGCGCTTCGTGATTCTGATCTGCCTCATGATCTATTCGGCGATCTTCGCGGACTTCGGCGCGGCCGCGCGGTTCCTGTTCAGCATCGACTGGAGCAAGCTGACGGCGTCGGTCGTGGTCACTGCCTTCGGCCAGGCGTTCTTCTCACTTGGCGTGGGCGTCGGCGCACTGATGATGATGGGCGCTTATATGAAGCGCGAATATTCGATCGCGCGTGGCGTGCTCACCGTCGCCGTGGCACAGGGCCTGGTCGCCCTCATTGCCGGGCTCTCCATCTTTCCGCTCGTGTTCCGCTACGGGCTCGAGCCCACTCAGGGGCCCGGCCTCATATTCGTTACGTTGCCGATCGCCTTCGGCCAGATGCCCTACGGACAGGTGTTTGGAACACTGCTGTTCCTGCTGCTCTCGTTCGCCGCGCTGACCGCAACCATCGTGATTCAGGAACCGATCGTCGCGGCCCTGGAGGAATACACGAAATGGCGGCGCCCCACGCTGGCCTATGCGAGCGGACTGGTCATCTGGCTGCTGGGCTTCGTCACGGCGTTCTCGTTCAACCGCTGGAGCGATGTGCACCCACTCGCCTGGTTCGGCATCGATTCGGTGCGCACGCCGTTCGACGTGATCGACTACCTGACCTCCAACCTCATGATGCCGCTCGGCGGGTTGATGGTGGCGCTGATTGCGGGCTGGGCGCTCTCGCGCGCCGCTGTGCGCGAGGAGCTGGGGCTGGGGGACGGACCGGCATTTCGACTTTGGTATCTCGCGATCCGCTATCTCGTGCCGGTCGTCATCCTGATCATCTTCTATTCGGTGCTCTGAGATCTCACGCCTGGCGGCGGGCGCCGCCGCTACTACTTGAACTTGTAGTTGATCCCCACGCCGAACGTGCGTGTGGAAGGCTCGATCTGCACACCGCTGTAGAACGCCTTCTCGTATGAGTTGGAGAAATACTCCTCCTTGAAGAGATTCTCCGCGTAGGCCACCACCCGCAGGTGATCGTTCTCGAATCCGACGCGCAGGTTCGTCACCTGATAGCTCGGAGCAATGAAGGGATATTCGAAGTAGCGATAGACGTAGGGGTTCGAAAGCACTTCACCCCGGTAATTCCACTCCGCGCGCACGAAGCCCTCGTAGGCGCGGGTGAGCGGACGTGTGTATTGCGCTTGCACGCCCGCCGTTTCTTTCGGCGCATCCACCAGCCGCTTGCCGGATAGATCGAGCACCAGGCCATCGATGAGCGCGGCCGGATAGCTGTCGTACTTGGCCTCCATGAGACCCAGCTGCGCGCTGATCTTGAGCCGTTCGGTGATCGCCGCGTCGGCACTGAGCTCCAGGCCGTAGCTGCTCGCCTTGGCGGCGTTGGCAATGCCACTCACCGCGCGGATGGCGCCGCTCGGGTCGAGGAACTGGAAGCGAATCAACTGCTGCACGTCTTTCCAGTCCATGTAGAACAACGTTCCGTCGAGGCGCAGCCGTTTGCCAAACAGGTCGAGCTTCAAGCCCGTTTCGTAGTTCCACAGCACCTCGGGCTTGAACTCGTTGCTGAGGTTGATGTTGTTGCTGCTTTGGGTGCCGCCCGACTTGAAGCCACGCGAGGCCGTCGCGTAAGCCAGCACGTTGTCCGCCGGTTTCCAGCCCAGCGTGAAGCGCGGTGAGAAATCGTCGAAATCGACTTCGCGATCGTTGATGCCGGTCAACACGCCGTTGGAGCGTGACACCGCATACGTGTCCACTTTCTCGTACGAATAGCGACCGCCGACGATCACATTCCAGTGATCGGTGAAGCGCCAAGTTGCCTGACCAAACACCGCCCAGTACTTCGATGTGCCGTCGGAATTACCGCCCGTCGTCTCCGTGCCCTCCGGCCTGTGCTGTGGGCTTTCCGCGCCGTGGTAGGTGGACTGAGCTATCACTCCAGTGTCCTTGCCTACCGATCCGCCGATGCTCCATTCGAGTTTGCCGGTACCGCGGGATTGCAGGCGCAACTCTCCGCTGGTCGACTCGCGATTGAGCAATAGATCTTCGTAGTAGAAGTCGTGGCTGCCGCCATCGACATCGCCGTAGTTGAACACGTCGGATTCGATCTTGCCGACCACCGCGGTGAGCGAGACATTGTCGAAGTCGTAAACTGCCCGAGAGCTCGCGTATTTGTATGTGCTGCCAACACTCTGGGGCCGGTTGAAGTTCACGTGGGCGTCGTTCGCGGGATAGAAGCCCACGCCATCCGGGTCGGTAATGTTGCCCTGAGCATTCGCGTAGTACACCGCGCGCCACGTGGCTGTGATGTAGCCCGTGGGCACACCCACGCGCATGCCGGTTTCTTCATCGCTGTAGCTGAAAGCGAAATCCCAGGTGAGCCGCTCGTTCGGCGTCAGGCGTGCCTGGACGCGCGCGCTCTTGTAGTCTGAGTTGTTTCCGCCGCCCACCGGATTGATATTGTGGATCCAGCCATCGGATTTCTCGATCTGACCCGAAGCGCGCACGGCGAAGATGCCGTCGGCCACAGGGATATTCACGACGCCGTGGGCGGCACGCGTATCGAAACTGCTGTAATCCACGCCCAGCTCGCCGTACCAATCGTTGCTCGGCTTCTTGGTGATGACGTTGATGGCGCCACCGACGGCGTTACGGCCGAAATACGTGCCCTGCGGCCCGCGCAGCAACTCGATGCGCTCGAGGTCCACTATCTGCGGATTGCTGGTGCCCGCCACGACGTTGAACTCGTCGATGTAGAACGCGTAAGTGGCCGGCCGTACGTTGGCGTACTGGTTCAGCTGGTTGCTGATGCCCCGCATGCTGAGGTCCTTGCGATCGCGCGAGCCGTCGCTGCGAAAACTGACGTTCGGCGCGAGGGCGAAGTAGTCCTCGATGCCCTTCACATTCTGATTCTGGATCGTCTCGGCGCCGACCGCGGTAATGGCGATTGGCACGTCCTGAATCGACTCGGAACGCCGTTGCGCCGTGACAACGACGGCCTCGATTGTGGCGCTCTCTTCGGAGGACTGCTGCGAAAACACGGGCATGGCGGCGAGACACAGCGCTGGCGCGACCAGTGCTCCATGCTTCGCAAGCAACGGCGTCGATATGCGGGACGAGACTCTTGATCGCATCGGACTACCCCAGACGTTCTTTGTGAGACTGACGACGATCGTGGCTGGCGTGGCCTAGCGGAGAAATCGCCCGGCACGCTCTTCTGTATCGGCGTCAAAAGTGTCTGGCGATTCCCCCATCTAAACAATCGCATGGGGTGACGTGATTTGTTGCTGTCAGCGCAACGTTGCGTGACCGTGGGCTCTGCACGCGAGGAAAGCGCGTAAGTAACTGGCCTAACTCAGAATTGTCGGCCCGTCGGCGGAGACCCGGACTCGGCGGAGGACCAGCCCGAACCCCTCACTTACCGGTTCAGTTCGGACGGGTGTTCAATATAATGGACGCCCGGCGCACGCCCGACGCCAGGCGGGGTTGGCGTGCCGCGCAATCCCGGACCTGCCCGCCATTACTACTACGAAAAGCTGAGATCACCATGCCTGGCCTGCTTCCCAACATCGATCCCGATGGCCTGCTCGAATTCTCCGTGGTTTACACCGACCGCGCGCTCAACCACATGTCGAAGCGCTTTGTCGGGGTGATGCAGGACATCCTCTCCACCCTGAAGAGCGTCTACCACGCACACACCGCCGTGCTCGTGCCCGGCAGCGGGACGTTCGGCATGGAGGCGGTAGCCCGCCAGTTCGCGAACCGCGAGAAGGTGTTGATCGTGCGCAATGGCTGGTTCAGTTATCGCTGGAGCCAGATCTTCGAGGCCGGCGGCCTGGGCAATGGCGTCGTCGTCTGTCAGGCCCGCAGACAGGGCGAAGGGCTGCAAGCGCCGTGGGTGCCTTGCCCCGCTGCGGAAGTCGCCGCGTCGATTCGCGCCGAGCGTCCCAAGGTTGTGTTCGCGCCGCATGTGGAGACGGCGAGCGGCATGATTCTGTCTGATGACTACTTGCGCACCATCAGCGCCGCCGCGCACGAAGTCGGCGCGCTGCTCGTGCTCGACTGCATTGCCTCGGGCGCGATGTGGGTGGACATGCAGGCTACCGGCGTCGACATGCTGATTTCAGCGCCTCAGAAAGGTTGGAGCAGTTCGCCGTGCTGCGCGATGGTGATGCTCAGCGAACGCGCGCGGCAGGCCATCGATGGCACTCAGAGCTCAAGCTTCTCCTGCGATCTCAAGAAGTGGATGCAGATCGCGGAAGGGTACGAAAAGGGCCAGCACGCGTATCACACCACCATGCCCACCGATGCGCTCGTGCGGCTGCGCGAGGTAATGCTCGAGACGCGTGACTATGGTTTCCAGAAGGTGCGCGCGGAGCAGATCGAGCTCGGTGCAAAGGTGCGCGCGCTGATGGAGTCGCGCGGATTTCCGAGTGTGGCGGCTGAAGGTTGGAAGGCGCCTGGCGTGGTTGTGAGTTACACCACCGACCCGGGCATTCAGAACGGCAGCAAGTTCGTCGCAGCGGGGCTGCAAACTGCGGCAGGTGTACCGCTACAGTGTGGGGAGGGGCCGGAATTCAAGACCTTCCGCATGGGGCTCTTTGGGTTGGACAAGTGGCACCACGTGGATCGCACGGTGGGGCAGCTGGCGGCGGCGCTGGATAAAGTGGCTCCGCGAAGCTAGCTTCAAATCGAATCGGTGCCGCCCGCCGATTCCACTAAAAACCGAAGCCGGGCGAAGGAAGTGGCGCATGAAGAAGCAGCTCATCGGACTGGCGTTAGTCGCGCTGTGCGGCGTGGTTTCGCAGGCGAATGCCCAAGCCCAGCAGCCCTCGTCGGCAGCGCCACCGACTTGCACACGTCCGTCGCTTCAGTCTCGACCAATTCTCGGACAAGCTCGTCGAGACCCCCTGGGGCATTCCCTGCGCGAGACTCGAGGGCGGCGCGTACACGAATCGCAGCAACGATCCCAAGGCAACGTGCAAGGTCGGCATTCCACCGGGCGTGCTCTACATCGTGAATCGCGACTACGTGGTCGATGAAGAGATGGGGGTGGTGAATATTTTCTGCCGCTTCGGGAGTAGCCAGACGGGCATGCCGGACTCGCATACGTTCCGGCTCGTGAAGGGGAAGCTTGCCAATGTTCACACGATCAGTGTGAATCTGAATCCGCAGAGGGTGTCGCCGCAGGCGGATGACAATGGCGCGATCATTCGCTGAAGTGACCTCTATCATGAAACTCTACGATCGCCAGGGAACTCCCAACGCCGCCCGCATCCGTATCGTGCTCGCCGAAAAGGGCCTCGACGAACAGGTCGAGTTCGTCTCCGTCGATTTGATCGCGGCCGAGCAGAAGCAGCCCGCCTTCTCTGAGGATGAACCCGATCGGCAAGACTCCGGTGCTCGAACTGGACGACGGGTTATTCATCTCCGAGTCGACGGCGATCACCGAATACCTGGACAATCTCGACGGAACCCCGACGCTGACGGGCAGGACGCCGCGCGAGAAAGCCCTCATCCACATGATGCAGCGTCGGGCCGAGATGATGCTGCTCGAGACGGTCGACGACTATTTTCACTACGGAACACCGGGCCTCGGCAAGGCGTTGAGGCCATGGCGCATGCCGGAGTGGAACGGCGCCAGGGAATGGGGGGAGCGGCGCGGTGCGCAGGCGGTCGCAAACCTGCCCTATTTCGAAGGGGTGTTGCGTGAGCGGCCTTTCCTCGCTGGCGACAAATTCTCGATGGCCCACATATCACTGTTCGCCGGTCTAGCATTCGCCGGCGGCTCCGGGTTGCCGATTGCGCCCGAGCTCACAGCGCTCGCGGCGTGGCGAGAGCGGGTGTCCGAATTGCCGGCCGTCAAGAACCGCAGCGGGCAGACGTTTTCTGCCGGAGGATGTTACGCGGCGAGGGCGGTGAGGGAGCGAGCGTCGAACGCCGCCCACCGCCTACCTCCCAAACGCCTCCCCACCCGCCCGCGGACTCGGCGCCGGCATCGTCTTCCCCGTTACGGGGTTCGGATAGTGGAACGGCTCGATGTAGTAGTTCGGGAAGGTCAGATAAATGATGGTCGGCGGCAGGTCCGGCCACGGCGGCCACTTCTCGGGAAAGGTATTGAGCACGGTGTTGTCGAGCCAGCCCTGCTTGTAGCCCGCGTACATGTTGAATGGCCCATGCAGCTTCTTGAACTTCCAGACGCCGTTTTCCTTGACGTAGTCGTTCTCGTAGTAGACGTGGCCCCAGCCGCCTGAGCTCATCACGAAGGCGATACAGCGCGCTTCGGCGGTTACGCCATCCGCGTGGATAGTCGGCAAGCATTGGAACTGCTGGTGATCGATCAGCAAACCATCCCGCGGGCCGATGGGGCCGAGCCCGACGGTCATGTATTCGAACACGCGTTCGCGGCCCAGGAAAACGCCTTTGCCGCCGATCTCGAGCGTAGCGTCCTCAGTGAACAGATTGGCCAGCGAACGCCACTGCGCTTTGTCGACATAGTAGCCGTAGGCGTTCTGCACGATCTCTACTTCGGTCAGGTCCTGCAAGCGCTGGATACGATTGCCGAGCGCATTCAGGTCCTTCTCGACCGCCTGCAGATCGGCATCGCTCGGCGCCGCATGAGCGGCCGACCCACAGAACGAAGCCAGCACAACCGCAACAACGCAGCGTCGAAGAGACTCAGCGCACTTGTTTGCATAGTTCAGCATGGCGCTACTCCCCCGCGTGCGGCTGGTGGGTGACCGGATTGGCGTAGTGATACGGCACCACCTGCAGCTTCGGGAAAGATTCATAGACCACGGTCGGTGGTCGATCCGGCGGGATCGCGTTGCTGGGCGGATCCATTGGAATGGGATTTGCGACCCAACCCTTTTCGTAGTCACCCCAGAAGGTGACGTAGTAATGCAGCTTGCTGAACTTCCACGCGCCGTTGTCGTTTACGTATTCATTCTCGTAGACGCCGCCGCCCCACCGGCCCTTGCCGGCGCGCGATAGCTGCACGTCACTGCGCCAACGGGCCTTGGCAGTGCGGTTGTCTTCGGAGACGTTGATGATCGGCTGAATCGTCACATAGTTGTTGAGTTGGCCTTCCTTGAGTCCCTGCG
>JBDTUL010000232.1:0-9240 GCA_040007735.1 Gammaproteobacteria bacterium
CGGCTTGCCATCCAGCGCGGCGATGGCGTGTTCGAGCTGCGCGCGCTGAAGCGTTAGGGCGGTGGCCTGGTCCTGCGCGTTCGCCAGTTGCGTCTGCGCTTGCAGGACGTCTGTTTTGGCGGCAACCCCGACGGTGTATCGGTTCTGCGCAATCTCCAGGGACCGGGTGTAGGCGCTCACCGTATCCAGCAACAGCCTCTGTTCGGCATCCGCTTCGCGCAGCTGCAGGTAGGCAATCGCAAGCTGCCCCTGAATGGAGAGTTTGGCGAACGCCAGGTCGGCCGCGCTGGCTTCAGCCAACGAGCGTGAATTCTCGAGCGAACGGCGCAGCCGCCCCCACAGGTCGATTTCCCAACTTGCGCTGGCGCCCGCCTGGTAGATGTTGCGGCCGTCGCCTGAGGTGACGTCGGTGCCAGTCGAGGTTGTGGAGCGCCTCTGGCCACCGGAGCGCGTAACCCCGGCATCCAGCGAGATCTGCGGGAAAAACGCGGCGCGCTGCTCACGGATGGCCGCGGTGGCCTCGCGATAGGCGGCCTCGGACGCGGCGAGATTCTGGTTGGAGACTTCAACCTGCGCTTCGAGATCGTTCAGCGTGGTGTCGTCGAACAGGGTCCACCACTGATCAGGCTGGATGGCCGCGGGGGTTGCAGCCGGGGTCGTTGAGGCTGTCGCGTCGGCGGCTGGCGTTGTACCGCTGTATTTGTACTGCTCCGGCGTTTCCACCGCCGGCCGTTTGTAGTTCGGCCCGATGGCACAGCCCGACATCAGGATCGACGCGACAGTCAGGCAGACGAGGTTTCGGCGCATAGGTCGCATATTAAGCAGGCTCGAGTTCCCCCGCGCCCGCGGCGCGACTCAGATAACGCTCATCCTTCGCCGGGCGACGCAGGCGATCGAGATACAGATAGATCACCGGCGTCGTGAACAGCGTGAGCAACTGGCTCACGAGCAACCCGCCAACAATGGCTATCCCCAGCGGCTTGCGCAACTCCGCGCCGTCGCCGAAACCGATGGCCAGCGGCAGCGCGCCCAGTGCGGCCGCCAGCGTGATCATCAAAATGGGGCGGAAGCGCAGCAGTGCCGCTTCGCGAATGGCTGCGCGCGCCGGCAGCCCGCGCGCCCGCGCCGCCTCGAGCGCGAAGTCGATGATGAGGATGGCGTTCTTCGTGACGATGCCGATCAGAAGAATGACGCCGATCAGCGCGATGATCGAGAATTCCATGTTGAACATCAGCAGCGCGAGTACCGCGCCGATGCCGGCGGAAGGCAACGTCGACAGCACGGTGAGCGGGTGCGCATAGCTCTCGTAGAGAATGCCCAGCACGATATAGATGGCCAGTAGTGCGGCGGCGATCAGCACCGGCTCATCGCTCACGGAATCCTGAAATGTGCGCGCCGTTCCCTGGAAGCTGCCATGGACGGTCGACGGCATGCCGATGTCCGCGCTGGCTGCCTCGATGGCCTTCTCCGCGTCACTGAGCGAACGCCCGTTGGCGAGATTGAACGAGATGGTGGTGGCGAGCGAGGTGTTCTGGTGGCTGATGGAAGACGGAGACGAGCCCTCCGCGAAGTGGGAGAAGGTGGAGAGCGGCACCATGGTTGAGGATGAGGCACTCACTGCGGCACCCGTCGTGGGGTCTCGGGAGGGGAGCGCGGCGGACGTTGTAGACGCGCTCGAAGCGTTGGACGTGCCCGACGCCGTGGAGCTCGACGATGTCGAGCCTGTGCTACTCGCGCTCGTCGCCCGCGCCGGCACATAGATATAATTCAACGCCGCCGGGGACGTAGCGTACTCCGGCGCCACCTCCATGATCACGTGGTACTGATTGAGACTGGTGTAAAGCGTAGACACCTGCCGCTGCCCAAACGCATCGTAGAGCGCATTGTCTATGTCGCGCGATGTGATGCCGAATCGTGAGGCTGTATCGCGATCCACTGTGAGAAACGTCTCGATGCCGTGATCCTGCTGATCCGTGTCGATGTCCGTGAGCACGGGCTCTCCTTTCATTCGCTCGGCCAGGCGCGTCGCCCAGACTCGCAGCGCATCCAGGTCATCGCTCTGCAGGGTGTACTGATAGCTCGCGTTAGCCTGCCGCCCACCCATGCGGACATCCTGCACCGGGTTCAGGAACATCGACACGCCGGTCACCTGCGCAAGCTTCGGCCGCAAACGTGTGATCACCGCAGCGCTGCCTTCCTTGCGCTCAGGGCGCGCTTTGAGAGTCACGAACATGAACCCGCCGCCAGCGCGGGCACCGCCCGTGAAGCCGACGACAGTTTCCACAGCCGGGTCTTTCCGGATGATGTCCACCAGTTGCTTGAGTTTCCCCTGCATTGCCTGGAAGGAAATGCTCTGGTCGGCGCGCATTCCGCCGTTGAGCTGGCCGAGGTCCTGTTCGGGGAAGAACCCCTTTGGCACGACGATGAACAGGTAAATATTGAGCACGACTATGCCTATGAGCAGCAGCACCATCATCGGCGCATGCGCGAGCGACCAGTCGAGCGCGCGCTGGTATCCACCCTGCACCCGATCGAAGGTTGTGCGTGCCGCGCGGGCCAGCCGCCCGGCCGGCACGTCGGAGTGTTCCCGATTCAATACGTACGCGCACATCATCGGCGTGAGAGTGAGCGAGATGACGAGCGAGATCAGCACGGCGGCCGACAGCGTTACTGCAAACTCTCGAAACAAACGCCCCACGATGCCGCCCATGAAGATGAGCGGGATGAACACCGCCACGAGCGACAGGCTGATCGACACGACCGTGAAGCCGACTTCGCGCGCGCCCAGGAGCGCCGCCTCGAATCGATCCATGCCGGATTCGAGATGGCGCGACACGTTCTCCAGCACCACGATGGCATCGTCCACGACGAAGCCCGTAGCCACCGTGAGCGCCATCAGCGACAGGTTGTTCAGACTGTAGCCCGCCAGGTACATGACGCCGAGCGTGCCCAGAAGCGAAACCACCACGGCTACTGCCGGCACCAACGTCGCACGCAAGCTCGTCAGGAACAGGCTGACCACCAGCACCACGAGCACCAATGAAATCAGTAGCGAGACTTCGACCTCATGCAGCGAGGACCGGATGGAAAGCGTGCGATCCGAGGCGACCGCAAGCGCCACATCCTGCGGCAGACTCGCGCGCAGCTGCGGCAGGATCGCTTTCACCCCATCCACCGTCGAGATGATGTTCGCCTCGGGCTGGCGCGTAACGATGACGATGACGGCAGGCGCGCCGTTGAACAGACCGAGAGTGTGCACGTCCTCCACACTGTCGGAGACGTTGGCAACGTCGCTGAGCCGAACGGCGGCGCCATTGCGCCAGGCAATGACCAGATGCTGATAGTTCGCGGCCAGCCGCCCGTTGTCGTTCGTATAGAGCTGATAGCGCAGCGTGCCGTTTTCGATGGTTCCCTTGGGGCGATTCGGGTTGGCGGAATTGATGGCCGTGCGCACGTCCTCGAGACTGATCCCGTAGCGGGACAGCGCGAACGGCACGATATCTACGCGCACCGCCGGTAGCGAGCCGCCGCCGAGCTCCACGTCACCGACCCCATTCACCTGCAGCAGCCGCTGCTGAATGATGTTCGAGACGGCGTCGTAGATTTGTCCGGGCGTTCGGGTCTTCGACGTCAGCGCCAGAATCAGGATCGGCGCTTCGGCCGGGTTCACCTTGCGGTAGGTCGGGTTCGAGCGCAGCGACGCAGGCAGATCAGCGCGCGCGGCGTTGATAGCGGCCTGAACGTCGCGCGCAGCGCCATTGATGTCGCGATCAAGATTGAACTGCAGGGTGACGTTTGCACGGCCGAGCGCGCTGGACGACGTCATCTCGTTCACGTCCGCGATGACGCCGAGGCGCCGCTCGAGCGGCGTCGCCACGCTGCTCGCCATGGTTTCGGGGCTCGCGCCCGGCAGGCTCGCACTCACTGAGACTGTCGGGAAATCCACCTGCGGCAACGGGGAAACGGGTAGCACGAAGAAAGCGCCGATGCCGACCATCGCGATCCACGCGGCGAGCAACGTGGTCCCTACGGGGCGGCGTACGAATGGCGCGGACAGATTCATGCGCGCGCATTCATGGCGGCGACGGAGCGATCGGTGCACTGCCGCCGACTGGCGCGGGCGCACCTGCCGGCTTCCGGGCTCGCTTCGTGAGCCGGTCGAACGCGAGGTAGATCACCGGAGTGGTGAACAGGGTCAGCATCTGGCTCACGATGAGCCCGCCGAAGATCGCGACACCCAGCGGCCTGCGCAGCTCGGAGCCCTCTCCGAAGCCCAGCATCAGCGGCACGGCCGCGAACAGCGCCGCAAGCGTGGTCATCAATATGGGCCGGAAGCGCAACAGCGCCGCTTCATGAATCGCCGCACGCGGCGCCTTGCCCGCGCGCTCCGCTTCGATGGCGAAGTCGATCATCATGATGGCGTTCTTCTTCACGATGCCGATCAGAAGAATGATGCCGATGATGCCGATTACGCCGAGATCGTTGCCGGTGACGAGCAGTGCCAGCAGTGCGCCGACGCCGGCCGACGGCAAGGTGGACAGAATCGTGAGCGGATGAATGTAGCTCTCATAGAGCACGCCCAGCACGATGTAAACACAGACTACGGCGGCGAGGATCAGCCAGAGCTCGTTCTGAAGAGACGACTGGAAGGCATTGGCTGCTCCCAGAAACGTGGTCGATACGCTTGCCGGTAACGCGATGGCGGCTTCGGCATCGCGGATCTCGCTTACCGCGCGCCCCAGCGAAACTCCGGGCGCCGTATCGAACCCGATGGTCGCCGCGGGGAACTGGCCCACCCGGTTGACCTGCAGCGGCGAGCTCGTTTCGCGCACGGTGGCGATGGCGGTAAGCGGCGTGGGCTGCCCGGAGCCTGTCTGCACGTTCACGTACTCGAGGTGCTGCGGAGACGTGACCACGCCCGGCTTCTCTTCCAGGATCACGCGGTATTGATTCGTATCGGTAAAGATCGTCGAGACGATGCGCTGCCCGAACGCGCTGTAGAGCGCTTCGTCCACGGTCGCTGCCGTGATGGAGAGTCTTGCGGCGGAATCGCGATCGATGTCGACCGTGGCCGACAGGCCCTGCGTAGTCGCATCCGAGGTTACGTTGCGGAGCTGTGGTACGGTTTGCAGCTGTGCGACGAGCTTGCTCGTCCATTGAGCGATGACATCCGGGTCCGAGCCTTCCAGCGCGAATCGATACTGAGTGGGGCCAGTCTCGGCGTCGATGGTCAGGTCCTGCACCGGCTGCAGATACAACGCCACGCCAGCCACTTCGGCGGCGTTGGATTCCAGACGCTTCATCACAGCCACCTGGGCGTCGCGATCTCCGTGCGGCTTCAGGTTGATCAGCATGCGGCCGCGGTTCAGTGCGGTGGTGTTTGCGCCATCCACGCCGATGAAGGAGCTCAGGCTCGCGACGTCTTTGTCCTTCAGAATTTCCTGCGCGACGGACTGCTGAAGCTCCGCCATGCGATCGAACGAGACCGACTCGCGGGCGCGAACTTCTGCCTGGAGCTGGCCCGTGTCCTGCGTGGGGAACAGCCCCTTGGGAATGAAAACATAGAGAAGCGCCGTCACGACGAGCGTCAGCAAGGCGACGATCAGCGTCGACCGCTCATGATCGATCACTCGCGTGAGCATGCCGTCGTAGCGATTCACGATGCGGTCGAACGCGAGCTGCCAGCGGCGGCCGATGCCTGCGGCGGGCACGTGCGGCTCTTGCTTCAGCCACAACGCGGAAAGCGACGCCGTCAGAGTGAGGGACACGACAGCGGAGATCACGATGGTGACCGCCAGCGTTACCGCGAATTCGCGGAACAGGCGCCCGATGACATCGCCCATGAACAACAGCGGAATCAGCACGGCGATCAGCGACACCGTCAGCGAAATGATGGTGAAGCCGATCTGCTCGGCGCCTTTCAGGGCCGCCTGCAGCGGCTTCTCGCCCTCTTCCAGATAGCGTGAGATGTTCTCGATCATCACGATGGCATCGTCGACGACGAAACCCGTGGCGATGGTGAGCGCCATCAACGTGAGGTTGTTGAGACTGTAGCCCAGCAGATACATGGCCCCGAACGTGCCGACGAGCGAGATCGGCACCGCAAGGCTCGCCACCACCGTAGCGCGCGGGCTGTGCAGAAAGAGAAAGATGACGAGCACGACGAGCAGCACGGCCACGACCAGCTCGATCTCCACATCGCGCACGGACGCGCGGATTCCGATGGTGCGATCCGTGAGCACTTCCACTTCGAACGCGGCGGGGAGCGAGGACTGCAACACAGGCAGTTGAGCCTTGATGGCATCCACCGTCGCGATGACATTGGCGCCGGGCTGCCGCTGGACGTTCAGGATGATGGCCGGCTGCGCGTTCTTCCACGCCCCGAGCTTCACGTTCTCCGCGCTCTCGATGATGTCCGCGACTTCCTTGAGGTGCACCGGGCCGCCATCGCGATACGCGACGATGAGGTCGCGGTAGTCGTCCACGCTCAGGAGCTGATCGTTGGCATTGATGGCGTACGAGCGCGTCGGCCCGTCGAAGCTGCCCTTGGCGGCATTCGCATTGGCGTTGCCAATGGTCGTTCGCAGCTGATCGAGACTGAGGCCAATGGAGGCAAGCTGGCGTGTGTCCACCTGGATGCGGATGGCGGGGCGCTGGCCACCGCTCAGCGAGACGAGGCCTACGCCGGCGATCTGCGAGATCTTCTGCGCAAGCCGCGTCTCGGCCAGATTGCGCACCTCGGTCAACGGCATCGTTCGAGACGTCACCGCCAGAGTGAGCACCGGCGCGTCGGCCGGATTCACCTTGGCATAGACAGGAGGCGCAGGAAGGTCTGTTGGCAACAATGAGCCACCCGCATTGATAGCCGCCTGCACTTCCTGTTCTGCGACATCCAGCGTGAGCTGCAGATTGAATTGCAGCGTGATCACCGACGCGCCGGCGGCGCTGGTCGAAGACATACGCTGCAGCCCCGACATCTGACCCAGCTGCTTTTCCAGCGGCGCGGTCACCGTTGAGCTCATCACTTCGGGACTAGCGCCGGGGTACAGCGTTTGAACCTGAATGGTGGGGTAGTCCACCTCGGGTAGCGCCGACAGCGGCAGGAAGTGGAAGCCCACGAGCCCCGCCAGCACGATGGCGACCATCAGCAGCGAGGTCGCGACCGGCCGCAGGATGAATGGCCGGGACGGGCTCATCCCGTGGGGGCTCCCACGGCCGCCGGACGATGCGCATGACGGGGTTTCTCGCCGCTGGGTTGGCCCGCACCACTTTGCTGGCCGCTGCCGCCCGTTTGACCGGTGCGCCCCGCGCCAGCGCCCTGCCCGTTCGCCGGTTTCTGCCCCGGCAACCTCACCGCGCTGCCTTCCGTGAGCCGATCGCCGCCCTCCGTCACTACCTTCTCGCCTGCTTCCAGTCCCGTAGTGATCGAGGTCTGGTCATCCACCGACGGGCCGACCTTCACGGCTTTGATGTGGGCGGTGTTGTCGGCCGCCACGGTGTATACGAAATCGCCTTGCGGCCCGTGCCGAACTGCCGCAGCCGGCACGACGACAGCCTGACGAATCGTGTCCAGCTGCAACTGCACGTTGACGAACTGGTTCGGAAACAGCGCACCCTTCGAGTTGTCGAAGCGCGCTTTCGCGCGGACCGTGCCGGTCTGAGAGTCGATCTGGTTATCGAGGGTCAGGAAAGTGCCGGCGCCAAGCGCATTGGTGCGTGAGCGATCGAGCACCGTTGTGGGCAACACTGCGCCCTCGGACACTCGTTTCTGAATGGCCGGAACGCTGTCTGCCGGCAAAGTGAACGCCACATCGATGGGC
This sequence comes from Gammaproteobacteria bacterium, assembly GCA_040007735.1. GTDB lineage: Bacteria > Pseudomonadota > Gammaproteobacteria > Steroidobacterales > Steroidobacteraceae > JADGHX01. The sequence continues at coordinate 7,821 of JBDTUL010000232.1, forward strand.
GTCACCTGAGTGATGGTCGCAATGCCCGCAGTGTCCCCGGTGGCAACGTAGTTGCCGACATCCACAGGCCGCAGCCCGACTCGCCCACTGATTGGAGCGACGACCCGACTGTAGGCCAGATTGAGACGCGCAGCGCCCACCGCGGCGCGATCTGCTCCCACTACACCTTGCAGCTGTTTGACCGACGCCTGCTGCGTATCGACATCCTGTTTCGCAATCGAGTCCTGCGAAAGCAGTGTCTGGTTGCGCTCGAGAATGACCCGGGCGTTCGCGAGCTCAGCTTCATCCCGCTGTTGCTGGGCATTCGCCTGCTCCAGCGCCAGCTGGAACGGCCGTTGATCGATGAGCGCGAGCGGCTGGCCGCGCTCGATGTTCTGGCCTTCGTGGTAATAGATTTCCTGCAGCACACCGGACACTTGTGGCCGAACAGTGGCCATGGCGAGGGGCGTAACGGTGCCCAAAGCCTCGAGACGTATGGGAATGTCCACGCGTTTGGCCACCGCGAAGGCGACGGTGGCGGTGGAACGGCCTCGCGCACCCCCCGCGGTCGGCCCTTCCTTGGCGTTGCGATGGGAGAGATACCAGCCGAGCCCGCCCAGCAGCGCAAGACATCCGAGCACCAGCAGGAAGCTGGCGACTCGCGAACTTCGCCAGCGCGCGCGCGGCGAGCCGTTGGCAATCGTCGGATCGAGGTCGGGGACACGGGAAATATCGTTCATGAGTATCCGGCGGGGCGACGGCCCAAAGAGTGCACAACGCAGCACGCGCGCGCGCGACCGACAAGGCAGCGGGACTTAGCACACGTTGCGCCGCTCGTAAGTCGGCTAGGATGCGGCAGGTTCGGCTGAGGGTCGAGCTTCAAAGCAATGTCCGGCTATCAAACCAAGCAAGAGCGCGTTCCCGTCGCAGGTGTCGACGACCTCATCATTCGCTCTTTGCTGGACAGGCAACAATTCTTCGATCCACGCGGCGATGCCGATCGGCTCGGCATCTCCTCGGCGTCGTGGCCTTTGTTCGGGCTGCTATGGCCATCCGGCGCGCAACTGGCGGCGCGCATGGCGCTGCGGCCCGTGTCCCCGGCCGAGCGGGTTCTCGAGATAGGTTGCGGGCTCGCGCTCGCAAGCCTGGTGGGCCACCGCCGCGGAGCAAACGTTACCGCGAGCGACTGCCACCCCCTGGCGGAAAGCTTCCTCGCGCAGAACCTGCGGCTGAACGAGTTGCCGCCGATGAAATATCAGCATGGGCACTGGGAAGAAACACGCTCCGGTTGCCAGTTCGACCTGATCATCGGCAGCGACGTGTTGTACGAACGGGATACGAAGGGAACGCTCGCAGGGTTCATCGAACGGCACTGCTCACCGGCAGGTTCTGTATGGATTGTGGATCCAGACCGCGGCAACCGGCCGGCGTTCAATCGGCA
>JBDTUL010000233.1:0-9193 GCA_040007735.1 Gammaproteobacteria bacterium
CGATGGTTTTCTCGAAGAGCTGGAACAGAGACTCAATCGAACGCTGGCGGATCATCTTGCGAAGGAGCTGGCGCCCGCGCTGCAAGCGGGCGTCAACAGCGACGATGCGCGCAAGGCAGTCGAACGAATCAGCGGCATCAATCCGGGCATCGACATCTACGTGCTCGCCGATGACGGCCGCATCCTGGCGGCGTTCACGGGAACCCATGCAGTTCGGGACCGAATCGATGTGCGCCCGATCCGCGCCTTCCTGGACCAGAACGCCATGCTCCCCATTCGGGCGGCCGATCCGGGCGACGGCAAGGCGAGCAAGGTGTTCTCGGCCGCAGCAGTAACCATTGGGGGGCAGCAGGCCTATCTCTACGTCATCCTGCGTGGCATGCCGTTCGAGACGGCAGCCAACATGCTCAGCACCAGCTACATCCTGCGCGGAGCGGGTGGAGTGCTGCTCATTGTGCTGATCACGACGCTGGCGGCCGGCCTCATCCTTTTCGCGGTGCTCACGCGCCGCTTCCGTCGGCTCATCGTCACCGTGCGCAAGTTTCAGGACGGCGCGTACGATCAGCGCGCCGAGAGCGAGCCGGACGACCAGATCGGCCATCTTGCAGGCGCCTTCAACGAGATGGCCGCGACCATCGAGGCGCAAGTCGAAGACCTGAAGCGAACGGACGAATCGCGCCGCGCGCTGGCCGCGAACATCTCGCACGATTTCCGCACACCCCTGACTTCTCTGCGCGGCTACACCGAGCGCCTTCTGCACGCGGACGAGCGGCTCGATGCCACACAGCGGCGGGAGCACCTCACTGCCGTACTGAAGAGCGCCGCGCAGCTCGAACATCTCGCCGATCAGCTTGCCGCACTCGTGCAGCTCGAACCCGGTAACGATCGTGGAATGCAGTTCGAGCCCTTCTCCATCGCCGAACTGGCTCAGGATGCCGCTGCGAAATTCGCGCCGCTGGCGGATCGGCTCGGCGTGTCATTGTCGGTGCTGAATCCTCACCACGTGCCGCCGGTCAGAGGCGACATCGCGCTCATCGAGCGCACGCTTTCAAACGTCATCGACAACGCGCTGAACAACACGCCGCCGGGCGGCCGCGTGGAGCTGAGCCTGCCGGTTGAAGGCGAACGCGTGAGAGTGTGCGTGGCGGACACGGGCCGCGGCATTGCCCCGGACGAGCTGCCTCTGGTCACGCAACGCTTCTTTCGCACGCGAGAGAGCCGCACGTCCGGGCGCCCCGGGTCGGGTCTCGGGCTCGCCATCGCGCAGCAGATTGTGGAACGTCACGGAAGCACTCTCGAGATCGAGAGCCGCGCGGGTGCTGGCACCCGGGTTTGTTTCGCGCTCGAAGCGAAGTGAGCCCTCAGGGGCACGGGAGACAATCCGCGCTCTTCTGACAGGCCGGCGGCGCCGGCTTCGTCGCCAACTCGAACGTCAGCAACGGATTCTTGATGTGCGCAAGGTTGTCCGCGCTGTTTCGCTCGGGGTGCGAAGCGCTCGCGGAGCTGGTGCACATCACCGTATTCGTGCTGCCTTTGAAAAGACCCAGCGGCATCACCGGATGCCCGATGCCAACCACGTGACCCAGCTCGTGCGCCAGACGCATTGAATCGTGCGCGGTGCTGCTGCTCGACAGGTTGGCGTCGCTCACAATCACCTGGGCGCTCGCCGTACCCGACCTCCAGGTGATGCCGCCGCCGTGTGTCGAGAGCGGCTCGTAACGCTGGATGAAGAACACCTCGACACAATCCGTAGCGCTCGATTGACTGCGAACCTTCGTCTCGTCGATGCCCGCATGAATCACCTTCAACGCCGCGTTGTCCACGGCCTTCGACGCACGCGCGTCGAACACTACGGCCCCCGTATCGCTCCATTGCTCCTTCGCGCCCTTCAGCCCTTCGCTGAGAGACGTGCCGGTAGGGTTCGGGTCCGTGGCGTTCGCACGGAAGATCACTGGCTGAATACAGAGATGTCCCTGCACCACCTGATCACTTTCGGCGCCGGTGGACACATCGACAGGCGGGTCGGGAATCGACACGCGGAACGGCTCGATATTCACATTGCCCGCGGTCAGCCCGTTGAGTTGAATTTCCGCCTCGAAATCCCCTTTAACTTTCCGCCGCACCATATCGGGCGGTGCGGCGGGTATCGATATCTTCACCGTGATCACGCCAGGAACCGCGGCCGGCACCGAGTAGTCGTCATACACCCCGGCGCCCTGAGCAGGCGCCACCAGTTCGTCGAGCTGGTTGAAATGCGCCTCGACCGGCAGGTCGCCGGAGATCGTGTGGCCTCTGGAGTCGTACTTCAGGAACAGCGGCTCCTTCGCGAGCGGCAGCCCAATGCCGAGCAGGTCGGCATTGGGCTGCCCCGGCTTCTTCGTGATGGCATCCTGCGGCACATCGAAGAACACGAGGTTCATACCACGCGCTTCGATCTTCCCCGCCTCGGCCAGCGCGCGAGTGTAGTGAACGAAGAAAGAGAGACGGCCCCGAACGTCGAGCGTTCTCCCGCCCGCCTGCAGCTTTCCCTGCAGCGGTGCGTTCGAAATCACCTCATACCCGCCCTGCGGAGGCGTCCCTTCCACAGCCCGTGCGTCGGCACTTCCCGCGCACGGCAGGAACGCCACCACCGTCAGCAAAAACAGTCTGTTCATGGCTCTCTCCCCGCAAATTTGTTGTTCTCATCGGGGAACCTCTGACTTACTTCGGCTCCTGCTGCAAATTCATTAAAAACAATAGCTCTTTTTTTTTCAGAAGCCGGTAAATCAGAGATTCGTCAATTCTGCGCCGTGGCCCAGCCGCCTCCCGCACCGGCACTATCCGGATCGCCGACCAGAATGTGCAGCAGCTCGCGCCCGAACCGCTTGTCCATATAGATGTGCAGCGGCTGGCTCACCGCGGCGAGATCGATGATGCCCTCGAGCTGCTCGACGTCATCGTCCAGCGTGCCATCGGGGTCGAACGGCTTGGTGCCATGGGGCGTGACGTGACGATCGCGCCAGTTGCTGACCATCTCGTGCCCTTTGAACTCGATTCGGAATCGCAGCAGGCTCTTGTGCGCATCTACATACGGCTCGAACCAGAATTTGTTGGCTGCGCCGACTTTGTAGAGTTCGAGGATGTCCGAGCCGCTCTCGATAGGATCGAGGGTCCAGATCTTCCGATGCCAGTTGTTCATGAGTCCTCCTTTGTGGTTATTCAGTTCTCAAGGGACCGATTGCCAGGGCGAATGCCGCCCACAGTGCAGGGTCTTTGTACGGGCCGGCGAGCATGCCGCGCATCGCTTCGCTCGAGGCCACTGTCACAGTCGATCCACCGCGCAACAGCGATGAATAGAATCGCGTCATCAGTTGTGCCGCCGCCTGGTCCGGCACCGGCCACAGCGAGGCCAGCACGGATTTCGCGCCGCGCGCGAGCACCACATACCGCAGCCCGACGAGCCCCTCGCCGCCCATGTTCTTTCCAAGCGCGGTGTCGCACGCGCTCAGGACTACGGCGTCCGCATTGAGTTGAGTGCTTACGAAGTCCGCAGCCAGCACGCGGCCTTCAATCGGCAGGCCATGCGCATCGCGCGAGGTGAGAATGAGCGCTGAGAGTTGCGGGATCTCGGAATCCGCCACGGCATGTGAAGCAACATGAATGAAGCGGTACTGACCGAGCCCGGCGCCCAGGAATCGTTCGCGCGTGGCGGTGAAACCTTCGAGGCGGTCGATTTGATCGCTGGGTATCAGAGAGGAGATCGTGTCGGCTTCCTGCTGAGTGGCTGGAAGGCGAGGCCATGGATGGAGGCCCTCAATCGCCGGGCGGCTCGGAAAGCCACGCATGACACTGCTCGTAGCGGCGGCAGTAGTGCCACGCTTAGCGCTGGGAGCAGTGCCGCGCGTAACGCTGCGAGTGGTGTTGACGGCGGCTATGGCAAGCCGCGAATCGTCCAGCCCGTAGACGGGGTCATCGACGAGCAGCATCTGCTTGCGCGGCGGGGCGTTGCGCACCGGCGGGCGGTTCTCGAGCAGCGTTTCGACGGACGATGCCACCGCAATGTCGTGGCGCTCGATGAGAAAGCGGGCGCGCCCGCCATCGACGTAGCGAAGCGCGGCGAAGGGAACATAGTGAAGCGCACCGTCCGGAGCGAAGACGATCTGGCGCTTGTCGGCGAGAGTCTCCGCCATCGGGCGCACGGTGAGCGCATACAGCGCCTCACCGAGACTCAGCCGTTTCGCCATGGGAACCGAACCGAACGAACGCAGCGCCTCGTGAAACGCCATCGCCGCTGCGGTGACGCGCGCAGTGGGGCCCAGCTCCACCATCTGAAGCCGCTCGCGGGTTGCCACCCACGCCACGGCTTCGTCGACCCCCAACCAATACTCGACGATGGCCGTATCGGCAGGGATAGCGCTCAGATCAATGGACTTGCGATTCGCACCGCCAGCTCGCTCCTTCTCATTCGAAGCCGCGCCGATCTGCGCGTCGATCTGATCGAGCTGCTGCCGGATGCCGGCAATCTCCGTGCGCAATAGTTTGACGCGATTGTCCTGTGTGCCGGAGCGGTCGAGGCGCGCCTCCAGCTGAAAGCGACGACCCGCGAGCTCGCGATACAACGTCTGGCGTGCCTGCGCCTGCTGCGGCGAGACGCCTGGCGCGGTGAGATCGAGTCTTCTGATGTCCGCGAGGGCTCTCGCTCGCGCCTGCTCTGCGGTAATCAAGGCTTCCATCGCCGTGGTGGCGGCGGGCACACTTCGCGCGCCCTGCACATGCGACGTGTACTGCGCGCCGAGCATCGATAACTTCAGGTCGAACGCCGGCCGCAACGGTTGCATCAGGCTGGCTCGCAGTTCCGGATTCGCACTTTGCAGCCGCACCTCTTCCGCCAGCGCGAGTGCCTTGTCGACGGCATTGAACGCCTCCGCAAAGGCCCCCTGCCGGCGCTTCAGTTTCGCAAGCTCGATCCACGCGGAGAATTCGTCCGCGGCGTCTTCGTAGGCGCGGAAGGTTTTCAGCGCGCTGCGTAAGTCTTCCTGCGCACCGCCATCGTCGTTCCGCAGGGCTCGCAAGCGGCTTCGCTCGAGCAGGGCCTGCGCCCGGACCGGATCGTCCTCGGTGGATTCGTGAAGCACCGTCTCGAGCTCTTTGGACGCGGCGTCGAGATCGCCGGAGGCCACCAGATCCTTCGCCAGCTGAACGCGTATTCGCGCCACGACGGTGGGCGTGGAAGCGAGCGAGAGCGCTTCACGATGCATCGCCTGCGCATCCCGAAACCGGCCCTGCTCGCGCAGCACGCTGGCAATGGAGCGAAGCGTGGTGGTTCGCCGGCGCCCATCCGTCGCTGCGGGCCGCAACGCCAATGCCTGGTTGAAGTACTCCAGCGCCTGCGCGCGATCGCCGATGGAGTCGTACACAGAGCCCAGGCCCTGCAAGCTGCGCGCCTGTTCGCCAACGATCTGCGTGGCGCGCGCCATCTGCAACGCCTCGCCGTGCTCACGCAACGCCGCGTCGAAATTGCCGCTCGCCCAGTTGGCGATGGCGCTGTTGTTCAGGACGAAGATGAGCGGTGCCGCGTCGTCTTTGCCCCGTATCAGATCCAGAACCTGCGAATAGCGGGCGATGGCGCCGGAGAGCCGGCCCAGTTCGTACTCCGCGACCGCCACGTTCTGCAAAAGCTGCGCTTGCCGCAACTTTGCACCGAGACTCTCATACAGGGACAACGCCTTCTTGTATGCACCGATAGCCTGGTCATTCTGCCCTTCGTAGTAGTACGCAAGGCCAATGTAGTTGAGTGCGGATGCCTGGTCGCGCGGCTTGTCACTCTGCACGTAAGCTTTTGCGACCGACGTGAGCAGGGTTCGCGCTCGGGCCAGCCCTTCGGCTGCGGCGCGCACGGCATCCGCTTTCGAGGCATGAGCGGCCGGCGACACGGCGAGTTCCATCAAAGCCGCGGCCTGCAACTCCGTGGCGCGCTCAGTGCCGTATTCATCGCCGAGCGACGAATAGGTTTGCGCGGCCGTCTCACTCCACTTGACGGACTCGCTGTAGTCGCCGATGTCCTCGTAGTACACAGCGGCCAACGCGTGCTCTGCGAACGCTTTCAGCGGCGTGGGCCCCTCAGCGGCGAGGTCCGTTGCTATCGCTTTGTATGCTTTGGCCGCGGCTTCGAACGCAGTCGGGGCGTCCCTCGGCGGCGGCGAATTGGCCGCAGCCGCCGTACCCTCCGTCGCAGTGAGGGTGCCGCGATTGACGGCCTTCCCGTAGGCATAGTCAGCGTCCGCAGCCGCAAGGGCCCGCTGCAGCCTCAGACACTGATCTTCCGCAGTTCGGGGCGCGAGCGTCAGCACACGAAGCTGCACCCGGCCGGACTCCTGCGTGTCTTCGGACCCTGTGAGAGTGATGAAGTAGTTGGCGGTGCGTCCGCTCGTGAACAGGAGATGCTGTATGCCGGACCGCTCGATGGGACTGTCTGCCAGCCCCAGGGTCGTCTTGTCGAGCGTGACGCCAACCGTTACGTTCAAACCCACTTCGCGCGCCAACACCAGCACTTCAGCGCCGGCCGGCACTCGTACGGTTCGGCTCGACGGCTCGCGCCCTTGCACCGCTACGGTGGTTTCGTACATCGCCGCGCGCTCCGCCAGCAGCGGATCGCACGCACCCAGCGCCGCATCACCCGCGAACAGGGCAAGAACGGCGATGGGGATTTTCGCGAACACGGCGTCCCGATTTCCTGCCGGTTCTGCGGCCGGCTCGATAAAGTCTGCGTGATTTCAGTGACTGCGGCCCGGCACCACCCGGATCACGAAGTAATCCGGCGCCGAACTGCCTGCTCCGTGATCTTTCGATACGGCGAGCCGATAGCGCCCCGGCTCGAGGCGCGACGCGTCCGCAAACACGGTCACGAACCCCTCGGCGTCGATGTGCAATTGCTTCGCTGACGTTTCCGGGTCCAGCGAACCGTCTTCCTGCATTCGGGCGAGCGAGACGCGATACTGCGCGGACTCTTCGGGACTCTGAGGCAGCACGCGAAACTCGACGGTCTGCCGCGTGGCCGGTTGCTCGACCACCGCGTCGAACGCGTCCACGCGCTTGCGAAACAGGGCGACGGTCTCTGCTATCGGCAGTGCGCTGCCTTGCGCGTCCACGAAGGACGTTGCGGTTGCCGCAAGCAAGGGCGCCCCTGAGCGCGCGAAGTCCCCGCGCCACAGGGAAACACCGATGACGACGGCAGTAAGCGTGGCCGCCAGCGCGAGAACCATCGACAATCGATAGGACGGCGCCCGTTGCAGCTCGCGCGTGAGGTCGCCTCGTTCGCGCAACTTTGCCAGCCCCACCTTCAGGCGAGCGGTCGCCTCCAGCTCGGCCAGCGCCGCGGGATTGCTCCCCAGCTCGGCTTCAAAGGCGGCGCGCTCGGCGTCACTGAGCTGTCCGGTGAGGTACCGGTTCGCCACCGTGGGGTCCTGAACGTGAAGATTAGTGACTGACATGGGCTGTGTTCCGTGAGCTCACAGGGCGAGCAGCAGCGAGTAATAGTCCGAGCCCTTCATGCCTTCCGCTTCCATCAGTTGACGCAATCGCCCACGCGCGCGGTGAATCACGCGCGCGAACTGTGCCGGCGAGAGCCCCATCTCGCGGCAGATGGTCTCGCGGTCTTCCTCATCCAGATAGAAACGCACCAGGATGGTCCTGTCCCGTTGCGACCCCATGCTCCGCAGCAGCCGTTTAACGCTTTCGGCCAAGCTGTGTTCGATGTGCTCGCGGTCCGGAGAGTCGTCCATGGGGAGCGTCTCCAGCGTCTCGGCGTCGGCTCGTTTTTCCGGCCGCTCCATGACGGTGCGCCGGTGGTTACGCAACAGGTTCATGGCAACCTGGAACACATAACCCGCAATCTGCTCCGGATGCTCGATCTGACCTTTGAGCCATTTCTCCCAAGTGGTGCAGATAGCGTCGTTGAGCAGATCGGCGGCGACGTGAATGTCGCCAGCGCGGCGGAAGATGAGCATTCGCAGGCCGACGTATTCCCTGGCGATGATCGCCTCGATGCGGGCCTTGTCGAGCGACGCGTTGGCCTGTATCGAGGTTGCATCAGGTGCGAACTGGGCCGCATGCGGCACGGCGGCGTCAGCCGGCTGGCTCGCCGTCGACTCGAGCGACGGCTCAAATGTTCGCGAGGTCGAGGTCACGTTGCGATTCTCGATCATGGCGTGCCACGCAGTCCTGCGAGGGATGACACAGAGGGGCGCAGCGATTGAGCGCGCGGCTGCCGGAAAATGCAATATTTGCGAGGCGGGCAACACTTGTTGCGCCGCCGACACGCTCACTGCACAACATGCGATACAGGCTCATGGTAGTTCTCTGTGTCTACGCGGTCATCCATCCCACAACTTGGTCTATTGGAAAAAAGTCGCCTGCGGCGCTTTTTTCGGACATCGGCTTTGTTTCCGGCGGCAAAAAGCGCGGTTTCTGCCGCCTGCCTTTGCGCGTAGCTACGCCCGGGCCCGCAACGCCGGGGACGGGAAGAAGTCGGTTTGCTTTATGCTCCGCTGCTCCCCGCCCGACGGTCGCGCCTCACCCGGGGCTGCTCGACTTGATCTTCTGCTGGAACATCGCGGTGAGTGTCTTGTTGTTCACGTCCCGAACCGCGTTGCCGAATGCCGTCTGGTAGCACTCGATCCACTCGGAGCGATGCATCCTCGCGATCACCGGATCGTTCTCCATGTTGCAGACCTGGCGAGAGGCCCTGTCGAGACGACGGTACAACGCGGACACGCCGCTCTGGCTCGACAGATTCAGGTCGCCGAATTTCACCTTGATGCTGCTGCCCGGGTCCAGGTTCACTTCCGCGAAGGCCCGCGGCATGCTCGCGCCGACGAGGAGCATGGCGATGCCGAACATCAGAAATGGATGGGCACGACTGCGAACGGTTGAAGTATTCACGTTTCTTCTCCTGGCGATGAATGTTGAACAAAGCGCACATTCAAAGCTGTGGCGACCTTCGCAGGCATCCCAGCGCAGGAAAACGCGTTGATTCCTCCGCAAAGCGGCTCGAACCGCTGGTTTCCTCCGCAGATGACTTTCCTCCGCAAAGGATGCGAGACTTTCGCGGAAAGCCCTTACGAGCAACACGATGAACTCAACTGCGATGACGGAACTGGCGGCGCGCCTGGCGCAATTCGCGGCCGAGCGCGACTGGGATCAATTTCATTCGCCG
>JBDTUL010000234.1:0-9070 GCA_040007735.1 Gammaproteobacteria bacterium
GACGATGTTTGGCGGCTGGCGCATCGTGAAGACGATGGGGCAGAAGATTACGAAGCTTCGACCCGTTGGTGGGTTTTCTGCCGAGACCGGCGGGGCTATTACGCTATTTATTGCTTCCAACTTTGGTGTACCGGTGTCCACTACGCACACTATTACCGGGGCCATTATTGGGGTGGGGTCGGCTCAGCGTACCTCGGCGGTTCATTGGGGTGTGGCGCGCAGTATTGTGCTCGCGTGGCTTATCACTGTTCCGGCGGCGGCAGGGATTGCGGCGGTTTCGTATTGGGTAGGCGGAGCGTTTTTTTAAGAGGCCCTCAATCGCCGGGCGGCTCGAAAAAGTTCTTTTTTATTCGCCCGGCAAGGTCGCTCGTCCCGACAGCGAGGTACTGGATAACCTTCGCCTCTCTTAAGCCGCGCGGATCGAGGCATTTCCTTTTTATTTCTTCAACAGAAAAAAGAAAATATTCCAAGCCGCCCGGCGATTGAGGGCTTCTTAATTGCCCTGCGAAGCCTCAACGTGAGAAACGGTCTCGACCGTGTCACCAACCTCATGCCCAATCGACAACACATGCCGCCCGAGATTGCGCGCATGGTCCCCAATCCGCTCCAGCGACTTCAGAACAAACGCCGCCTCAAGCGCCACGTCGAAGTGCCGCGGGTCTTCCATGGCCCGAGTGAGTAACCGCCGCAAGCCGGCAGTGTATTCGGCATCCAGGTCGCGATCCCTCGCAATGACCTCAGTAGCGAGGTCGAACTCAATGCCATCGAGCGCATCGAGCGCCAGCCGCAGCAAGCTCACCGCCAACCGCGCCAGATGCCGCGCATCGCGCGTAGTGCCCGGCCCCGGCCGGCCACCGTGCCCGAGCACCGTGCGCGCAATCTTCTTGGCCTCGTCCCCTGCGCGTTCCAGCTCCGCAACGGCCTTGGACATGGCAATGATGGCCCGCAGGTCGCTTGCCACCGGCTGACGACGCGCAATGAGCGTGATCTGCTCCGCGTCGATGCTCTTGTCGTACGCATTCACGATGCGCTCGCGTTCGATGACGCGTTCCGCAGCGGGCGCATCCCACTCTGTGTACGCGAACGCCGCTTCGCGCACCTGGTCGAGCACCAGCCCGCCCATCTCAATGACGCGCACGTGAAGCGAGGCAAGCGCACCATCGAACGCTTTGCTCGTGTGGCCTTCGATCATGGGACCGTCTCCCTGCATCGCTGGGCTTACGCCCGCCCTCTGTGTGGCACGCCGACCCGGCGGCGGCTCGTGCTTGCGCTCAACCGAAGCGGCCGGTGATGTAGTCTTCCGTCAGCTTGTGGCGTGGATTGGTGAAAATGCGATCCGTCTCGCCCACCTCGATGAGATCACCCAGGTGGAAATACGCGGTGCGCTGGGAAACGCGCGCCGCCTGCTGCATGGAATGCGTGACGATGACGATGGCGTAGCTCGCCTTCAGCTCATCGATCAGATCTTCGATGCGCGCGGTGGCAATGGGGTCGAGCGCGGAGCACGGCTCGTCCATCAGAATAACTTCCGGGTTCACGGCGATGGTGCGGGCGATGCACAGCCGCTGCTGCTGACCGCCGGAAAGACTGGTGCCCGGGTGTGCGAGACGATCCTTCACTTCGTCCCACAGGCCGGCGCGACGCAAGCTGGTGTGCACGATCTCATCGAGCTCCACGCGGTCCGCTGCCAGGCCATGAATGCGCGGCCCGTAGGCCACGTTCTCGAAAATGGATTTCGGGAATGGGTTCGGCTTCTGAAACACCATGCCCACGCGGGCGCGCAGCTGCACCACATCACGCCGCTTGTCGTGAATGTCGTTGCCATCGAGCAGGATGGTGCCCGTGACGCGCGCACCGGCAATCGTGTCGTTCATGCGGTTCAAACAACGCAGGAACGTGGACTTGCCACAGCCCGAAGGCCCGATCATCGCCAGCACCTGCGCGCGCGCGTCGTCGATGGTGACGTTCTTGATGGCGTGCTTTTCGTCGTAATACACGTCGACGCCGCTGCAATGGAACAGCGGGTTCTCCACCGTGACGGTGCCTACCGTCTGCGTGTTGCCATGCCCCGCCAGCGACTCCGCAGTAGACACCGAGGAGGAGCGACGCCCGCTCGGCTTCAGGTTGAGACCCGCATCCGGCGAATCCGCCGGAGTGGTTTCGCGCTTCGTCTCGACAGTGGTCGATTCCATGCTCAGCTTGCCTTTGTTTTCAGGTTGGGACACGGCGCAGTTCGCTACCAGCGTCTCTCGAATCGGTTTCTAAGTATAACGGCCGCGGCATTCATGACGATGAGGAAGGCGAGCAGCACGATGATGGCGCCCGACGTACGCTCGACAAACGCTCGCTCCGGGCTATCCGCCCACAGAAAGACCTGCACCGGCAACACCGTCGCGGGGTCCGTGATGCCCTTGGGCACATCGACGATGAAGGCGACCATGCCGATCATCAAGAGAGGCGCCGTTTCACCTAGAGCCCGGGCCATCCCGATGATGGTGCCCGTGAGCATGCCCGGCATGGCCAGCGGCAGCACGTGGTGTGCCACCATCTGAATCTTCGAGGCACCCATTCCAAGCGCCGCTTCGCGAATGGACGGTGGCACGCCTTTCAGCGAAGCGCGTGACGCAATGATGATAGTGGGAAGCGTCAGGAGCGTAAGCACCAGCGCGCCAACCAGCGGCGACGAGCGCGGCAGGCCGAAGAAGCCGATGAACACCGCAAGCCCCAGCAGACCGAACACGATCGAAGGCACCGCTGCGAGGTTGTTGATGTTCACCTCGATGAGATCCGTCCAGCGGTTCTTGCGGGCGAACTCCTCCAGATAGACAGCCGCCGCGATGCCGATGGGAAACGACATCACCAGTGTCAGCACGAGCGTGAAGATGGAGCCCATCACGGCGCCCCAGACGCCCGCCTGCTCCGGCTCGCGCGAATCTCCGTGTGAGAAGAACGTGCGGTTGAGGCGCAGATCCAGCGAATCTGTGCGAGTCAGATCATCGATCCACGCGAGCTGCTCCCGGGAGAGCGAGCCGCCCTCCTCCTCTGTCAGCCGCTTGATCTTGCCCTTCATCAACTGGTCAACATCATCGCTCGCCAGCAGCCAGAGCTTCTCACGCTGCCCAAGGAGACCGTCGGTGTCCATTACGCGAGTGCGCAGGTCGTACGAGGCGCCACTGCTCACCAGTCGTGTCAGATCACGAATGCTCTTGCGCCCCTCCACCTGCGGAAACCGCTCCTTGACGGCGGCGCGAACGATCGCCTGGTAGTCCGCCGCGGCTATGTCCTTGGGATTGCGCGTGCCCGACGGATCGAGAATAGCCGGGTCGTAGAACACCTCGAGCTGCACGTAGGCCTGCCGCAGCGTAGAGATGCCTTTGGAGAAGACATTGATGAACAGGAACAGCACGAACACGATGCCGAACGCCACGGCCAGCATGCCGTAGATGCGGAAACGCCATTCCGCGAGATAGCGGCGTCTTAGGCTCTTCGCAACGAGTTCCTGAGTCTGCCGCGGCGTGCGCGCGCTGGACCGGGGCGGCGCCACTGGGGTCGGCTCACTCATACTGTTCCCGATACTTGCGGACGATGTGAAGCGCGAGCACGTTCAGCGCGAGGGTCACCAGGAACAGCACCAGGCCGAGCGCGAACGCCGCGAGCGTCTTCGGACTATCGAACTCCTGGTCCCCGACGAGCAGCGTGACGATCTGCACCGTGACGGTGGTGACGGCCTCGAACGGGTTCGCCGTGAGATTGGCCGCAAGGCCCGCCGCCATCACCACGATCATGGTTTCACCTATGGCCCGCGAGATAGCCAGCAGCACGCCGCCGACGATTCCGGGGAGCGCCGCGCGAATGACCACTTGTTTGATGGTCTCGGACTTGGTGGCCCCGAGCGCATAAGCGCCGTCGCGCAGCGACTGCGGAACCGCCGTGATCATGTCATCAGCGAGCGAGGAGACGAACGGCACGATCATGATGCCCATGACCAGCCCGGCTGCGAGCGCGCTTTCCGAGGCCACGTTCAGCCCGATGGATTCACCCCAGGCGCGCAGCGCCGGCCCGATAGTGAGCGCGGCGAAGAAACCGTAGACCACGGTGGGAATGCCCGCGAGCACCTCGATGAATGGCTTGGTCCAGGCGCGAAAGCGCCGGTGCGCGTACTCCGAAAGATAGATGGCCGAGAACAGCCCGATGGGCACGGCGATGATCATCGCGATACCCGAAATCATGGCCGTGCCCCAGAAAAGAGGCACCGCGCCGAATGCGCCCGAAGAACCCACCTGGTCTGCGCGAATGGCGGTTTGCGGGCTCCACTGCAGGCCGAACAGGAATTTGTACCAGGGAACCTTGGCGAAGAACCGCGCCGACTCGAAGGCCACCGAAGCGATGATGCCGATGGTAGTGAGCACGGCGATGAGCGAGCAGCCGACGAGCGCCCACTCGATAATTCTTTCCACGGCGTTGCGCGCCCGGAACGGCGCCGAGATCTTCGCGCGCACCACCACCATGCCGATGATGCCGATGATGATGGCCAGCGCCGTGAGCGCCATGCGGCTCAGCTCGCGTAACTGCAGATACTCGGCAGCCGCGGCCCGAATCTCCGGACGCGCAGCGTCCATCGACACATTGCCGCCGACTACGTTGCGCACGTCGTTGAGCGCGAGGCCGATTTCCGCCTGCGGCAGCGCCTGCACGTCTGCCGGCATGTGCGACGTGACGAGCTTCATGATGATGCCGTCCTGGAAGGACATCCATACCGCGAGCACCAGGATGGCGGGCACAGCGCACCACAGCGCCGTCAGCGCGCCGTAATAGCTGGGAAGAGAATGCAGATTGCGGACGCCACGGCTGCCGCCGACGATGGCTATGGCGCGTCGCTTGCCAAGCATATAGGCGACCAGCGACAGGCCGATGAGAAGGACGAGAAGTGCCGCAGGTGCCATGAAGTCCCCCAAACATCGGGCCCGGTGCGCACACAAGCGCGGCCGGGCCCTGTTTGTTACCTCGAGTCTGCCCGATTTTCAGGTCGGGCAAAACCGCAGGATGTGTCCTCGAGTCGTCAGGATCAGAAGCTCACGTTCAGATCGAGCTGCAGGCGCTTGTAGCCGCGGCTCGTGACCGGCACGCCACCGATCGTCGTCGGTATATCGATATTCGTGTCGTTCCAGAAGTACGTGCCGTTGATCCGGAAGTTCTTGCCGAACCCGTAGCCCGCTTTGAACACGTGACCTGAGGTGCCCGTGCTGCCGCCACCGAAGTCCGAATCCACCCACTGTCCGTACAGCGCGTCGTTCTCGACCTTCTGGTACAGGTAGCCCACTTCCCAGGTGTGCGCCGTAGTCACGCGGCCGTATTGCACACCGGCCATGTACGCCGTATCCAGGCCGCTCGGCGAAGTCGCGCTGGCCGCAAAGTCCGCCTTGCTGTTCTTGGCGTAGTCCGCGGAGAACACCAGCGGTTTGCCTGCCACCTGTGTCGTCAGTTCAGCGAGCACTTCATAGATGTTGAAGTCGTCCGCGATACAGGCCGTGTTCGTCGCCGTGATGACGCCAGCTCGGCAGATGGCCGCATTGGTGGTGGTTGTGTTGCCGAACGCGTTGCCCGGGAGCGTACCGTCCTGCACGGCGTTGTAGCCTTCCACGGCGCCGTGGTCGTAGTAACCCGCAGCGACCATGAAACGGGTGCCGCGCGCAATGTCACCGCGCCAGCCGACCTGACCGCCGGCCATCGTGGAGTCTGTCGAGGCAGAGCGCTCGGCGAGGTTCACGTAGAACGCTGTGGCGAACAGGCCGTTCGCGCCTTGCTGCCAGTTGATGGCGCCGCCTTCCGGATTGATGTCACCGTCGAAGAACATAGAGCCGGTGGGACGAACCCACGGGTAGCGCATCTTGCCCAGCGTCGCCTTGAATTGAGCGTTCGGGGCCCACTCGATGAAGGCCGTATCGAACCACACGCGCTTGCGCGAACTGGCGTCGGTCAGTGTCTGGTTCGGCGAACGGGCATCGCCGTAGCCACCGTTGGAGAGCGACTCGCCAGTGCTGAGCTGAATTTCCGTCTTGACGGTGTCGTTCACCTTGGCGACGAAGCCGGCACGCGCCCGCAAACGATCGCGATTGCGCTCGCGCGGATTGAATTCCTGCTTGATGTCTTCGTTGCGGTAGCGGAGATCGCCCTTCCACTGGAAGCGGCCGACCCACTCGCCAACGTTCGAGCGCGTCTGCGCCACGGCATCCGTCGTGCGATCTGCGGCTTCGCCCTGCGCTTTCTGCTGCTTCTCGAGCTCTGCAACCTTGTCCTGCAGCGCCTGCAGCTGCGCCTTCAGCGCCTGCAGATCGGCCGATTGCGCCATCGCTGCCGGAATCTGGGCAACACTCAAGAGTGCCGCGGCGACCGCAGCCTGTATCAATTTGTTGTTCATGCCGTACCTGTGTTTTGTAGGTTTGAAGCGAGCCCCGGGGCCTTCCGTCCCCGGGGATTGCGGCCTTGTTTCTTAGAGCTTCACATTCTTGAGCGCGGTCGCATCGGCGCGGATCTTGCCGCGCTCCGCATCGCTCGGAGGAATGAGACCCTTGTCGGCGAGATAGCCTTCCTGGCCCAGCGCCTTGTCACTGACATATTCGGCTACGAATTCCTTGATGCCGGGGATCACGCCGACGTGCG
Organism: Gammaproteobacteria bacterium; assembly: GCA_040007735.1. GTDB lineage: Bacteria > Pseudomonadota > Gammaproteobacteria > Steroidobacterales > Steroidobacteraceae > JADGHX01. Next base: position 6,661 of record JBDTUL010000234.1, read on the forward strand.
CCTTCTTCACGTAGATGAAGAGCGGGCGCGCAGCGGGGTACTTGCCGGAGGCGATGGTCTCGAACACCGGGCTCACCCCTTCGAGCAGGCTGCCGGCGAGCTTGTCCTGGTTCTCTTCGAGGTAGCTGTAGCCGAACACGCCGATCGCAGTCGGGTTCGCTTCCAGCTTCTGCACGATCAGGTTGTCGTTCTCGCCGGCTTCGATGTACGCGCCGTCTTCTCGGAGGCTGTCGCACACTTTCTTGAAGCGGCCTTCGTCCACATCCTTCAGCGTCTTGATCCAGGAGTAGGTCGAGCAACCCGATTCCATGAACAGCTCGGCGAAGGCGTCGCGCGTACCGGAGGTGGGCGGCGGGCCCAGCACTTCGATCTTCTGGTCCGGGAGCGACGGGTTCACCTGCTTCCACGTGGTGTTCGGGTTCGCGATCAGCACGGTGGGGTTCGCCGGATCCGGCACCTGCTTGGCGAGCGCCAGGAACACATCCTTGCGCGTCAGCTTCAGGTTCTGGGCCTTCTTGCTGTGGGCGAGCACGATACCGTCGTAGCCGACCTTGATCTCGACGATGTCCTTCACGCCGTTCTTGGCGCAGGTGTCGACTTCAGTCTGCTTGATGCGGCGGGACGCGTTCGCGATGTCGGGGTGCTGCACGCCCACGCCATTGCAGAAGAGTTTGATGCCGCCGCCGGTGCCGGTGCTCTCGACCTTCGGGGTCTTGAACTGGCCGCCACGGCCGAATGTTTCGGCAACTGCGGTGGTGAACGGGTACACCGTCGAGGAGCCGACGATGCTGATGTAATCGCGGGATGACTGGGCCTGCGCCGAAGCGGCAAGGGTTAACCCGGCCACGGCGAAAGACATCAAGAGCTTATTTGTCACGAGCGTACCTCTGGTTGCGACCCGCCGAACTCTAGGCATGGATTGTTACAACCACGTTGCGATGCCGACACTTCCCTGCAACCGCTTGATTCTCATGAACCCAATCGTATTGCGCGTGTATGACAACGCCGCGAGGATGAGGACTTGCCCCCTGAACTCGCTCCCCGTATAAACGCGCAACTTTTCCTCCCGCCGAGAGTCCACCTCCGCGAATGTCAGCAACCCTAGAGCTCACCCAGGACCTCATCTCACGTCGCTCAGTCACTCCGGCCGACGAGGGCTGCCAGGACGTCATCGCCCGCCGCCTCGCCGCCGCGGGGTTCCAGGTCGAGCGCCTTCGCTACGGCATCGTGGATAACCTCTGGGCTCGCCGCGGCACGGCCACGCCCCTGTTCTGCTTCGCCGGCCACACCGACGTGGTGCCGACCGGCCCGCTGGAAGAATGGCGCTCCGACCCCTTCCAGCCCGCAGTGCGCGAAGGCGTGCTCTACGGGCGCGGCGCTGCGGACATGAAGAGCGGCCTGGCGGCAATGGTTACCGCCACCGAGGCGTTCGTGAGCGCCCATCCCGACCACAAGGGGTCGATCGCGTACCTGATCACGAGCGACGAGGAAGGGCCTTCGGTGGATGGCACCAAGAAGGTCATGGAAACGCTGAACGCTCGCGACGAGCGCATCGACTGGTGCGTGGTGGGCGAGCCTTCCAGCGAGAAGGATATCGGGGACACCATCAAGGTCGGGCGGCGCGGCTCGTACAGCGGCCGGCTCACCGTGCACGGGGTGCAGGGGCATGTGGCCTACCCCCAGCTTGCGGAAAACCCGGTGCACACGTTTGCGCCTGCGCTGGCTGAATTGGTGGCGCGCACCTGGGACCAGGGCACGGAGCATTTCCAGCCCACCACCTTTCAGGTGTCGAACTTCAATGCGGGCACGGGCGCGCCGAACGTCATTCCCGGTGAGCTGAAGGCGCGCTTCAACTTGCGGTATTCACCGGTGCAGACGCTGGCCGGTCTCAAGGAGACCGTCGAAGGCATCCTGCGCAAGCACGGCGTAAAGTTCACGATCGAGTGGTATCTGTCGGGGGAGCCGTTTTATACGGCACCGGGTACGTTCTCGGAGGCTGTGGCGTCAGCCGTTGAAGCCGTTGCGGGCTCGCGGCCCAAGTATTCCACGGGTGGTGGCACCTCTGACGGGCGGTTCATTGCGCCCACCGGGGCGCAGGTCGTGGAACTGGGCGTGGTGAATGCCACCATTCACAAGGTGAATGAATGCGTTAGGGTGTCGGAGATCGATGCGCTGCATCGTATTTATCTCAATGTGCTGACGAATTTGTTGGCCAAATAGGAAGCCCTCAATCGCCGGGCGGCTCGGATGTTTCCGTTTTTTATTTGATTTACAGATTAAAGATCTCAATCGCCCGGCGGCTTAGATCTTTTTCATGAACTAAATAAAAAATCTCTCTGAGCCGCCCGGCGATTGAGGGCTCTTGACGAAGCGCACCCAAACAAGTTGTCGCTAACGTAGGATCGACAGC
>JBDTUL010000235.1:0-9067 GCA_040007735.1 Gammaproteobacteria bacterium
TGTCACGGCGGTGAAGTCGATCCCGCGAAGACGCTCGCCATCTTTCACGCGGTGGATGATGCGGAGCATTTCCACCTTGCCATCCTGCCAGTGCGAAAACACACCGTCGTAATCGCGCGAGATCAGTGCCTGGTTCATTTTCTCCAGCCACTGCCGAGGCTCGTCGGCGGCGACGGCGGCCGCGCTGATGACCAGCGCGAAGAAGCCCAGGGCAAACCGGTCGCTATTTCGCTTGGACATTCTCACTCGGGTTCTCGACGGCACGGCCGTTCACGGTCGGGTTCGGAGCGGGAATCGAATCTTGATCCTCGCCCGCACTCTCGGAGTCGCCATAACCGCTTCCGGTTCCCGACTCGCTGGCGACCAGCGCGGAAAGAAGATTGCGCCGGGTGACCGGCGTGGAGAATTCGCTGTGAGCGACGACGTAATTCGCAAGTTCGGCCGTGGGCATGAAAGTGCGCGGTACCACGTTTGTCGGCACGACATAACTATCTGGTGCGCCATCCGCATTGGCTGCCGCAGCCGGGTTCTGACTGAGGACCACCGTCGGCGCGGAATTCTGCGCGACAAGCGGGTCGCTGCCAACTGGTGCCTGCGCACGAATCCACAACACAGACATAGCGGCAACGCCGGCGGCGATGGCCACGCCTGTTACGGGTTGCCACCAGCGGAACGACCCTTTGTTACCGCGGACGTGCCCTTCGGCAACACCCTCGCCTTCCAGAGCCGGTTCGGCTGAGATGGCGGAGCTGACGCGAACGGAAAGATCCGCTTCGAGACGCACGCCCCGCTCGGCCCGCACGGCGGCGCCGATGACGGCGTAGTGACGCCAGCGAGCTTTGAGGGAGTCGTCACGGGACAGGCGCCGCGCCAGCAACTGGCACTCGGCCTCCGGCAACTCGTCGTCGAACATCGCGGACAGCTGACTGTCGAGCTCTTCTTTCATCCCAGCTCCTCTGCGCGGCCCAACCCGCCCTCGAACACTTCCCGCAAGCGGCGGTCGATCGCTTCACGCGCGCGGAATATCCGCGAGCGCACTGTGCCGACCGGGCATTCCATGGCATCGGCAATTTCTTCGTACGACAGGCCTTCCAGTTCCCGGAGCACGATCGCCGTGCGCAGGTCCTCAGGCAATGCATCGATGGCGGAGTTCACCGTTGTGCGGATTTCTTCCGTCAACGTGAGCGCCTCGGGGGTTTCAGAGTCCTTCAAGCGCCCTTGCATTTCGTATGACTCATCCGGGTTCTGGAGATCCAGGTCGAAGTCGATGGGACTGCGGTCCCGCGACACCACCGCATTCTTGGCGGTATTGATGGCGATACGGTAAAGCCACGTATAGAAAGCGCTATCGCCCCTGAACTGTGGCAGGGCACGGTACGCCTTGATGAATGCTTCCTGGGCAATGTCCTCGGCCTCCGCCGGATTGCGGACGTACCGCATCACCAGCTTGACCACTTTGTGCTGGTACTTGAGCACCAGCACATCGAACGCACCCTTGTCGCCACGCTGCACGCGGCGAACCAGGCTCAGATCGCTTACATCGGCGCTCATGCGCGCCCTCTACTCCCGAGGTCAGAAGGCCGCGACGCCGAAAAACCCTGAATAGACCCTGAACCGTTGAGGAAGTTCAGGCAGGGGATGCATCGCGGGCCGGATAGTGCCGCCTGGGCGGAAAAAGTTGTGACGAGTCTAGCAGTTGTCATCGCGCATCCACGGGAAATGCCCGTAAGGCCCCCAGAGTGAGGCGTCCCCGCAACGTCCGGAAGTCCCGGGGGCTGACACCGGCGGCGTCTATCAGCGCATATCGCTTGCCGCGACCGTTCCCGGCCTGCCCCGCCCATACCAGCAGAATCCACGGGCCGAAGGCTGCGGTGGCGGGAAGCAGACGCGCCGGCCGTCTCACACCCGCTTGATCTGAGATAACCCAAACTCCGCCGCCGGACCATTCGCAGCGACGGACCGAAGCTGCGCCCCTTTGAAAGACAATCGTAAACATCGGATGCCAGGCGAGTGCCACCGCCACCACCGCGGCGAGCAGCCTCCACCCCGCATCGGGCGTCGGGCTCAAAGCCAGCAGGCTCATCATAAAGAGTGCGCATAGCACCGCTCCGATCTGCACACGGCGTGACGGGAGGACGTCAAGGCCGATGGCGGGCGATGAGGTGCGTGAGCCGGGCAAGCTCGGGTTCGGCGGGCGTGGCATGCCCGAAGAAATAGTCGGCGAGGTCCGGGTCGGGCAACTCCAGAAGCCGCGCGAATGCATCCTTATCTTCTACCGACGCCGTGCCGAGGGATTCCCGGGCGAACCGCTCGAGCAGGACATCGAGTTCCTTCATGCCGCGGCGACACCGCCACAGCAGGCGTCGGGCGTCGGCATCCAGGCCGGCCGCCGTCTCGGTCGCTGCGCTATCCGCGACGTTGGTCGGCTTTCCGGATTGGCAGCACGCTCTCAATGCTGGCGCTCGACCATCATCTTCTTGATCTCGGCGATGGCGCGGGCCGGGTTCAGGTCCTTCGGGCAGACATCGGTGCAGTTCATGATGGTGTGGCACCGGTACAGGCGGAACGGGTCTTCGAGCGAGTCCAGACGTTCGCCGGTAGCCTCGTCGCGGCTGTCGATGATCCAACGATACGCCGCCAGCAGAGCGGCGGGGCCGAGGAAGCGGTCGCTGTTCCACCAGTAGCTCGGGCACGCAGTGGAGCAACACGCACACAGGATGCACGCGGCCGGGCGGTCGATTTTCTCCTGGTCTTCCTTTGACTGGAGTTGCTCGCGATCCGGCGGCGGCGGCGTGCGCGTCTGCAGCCACGGTCGCACCGACGCGTACTGCGCGTAGAAATTTGTCAGGTCCGGCACGAGGTCTTTCACCACCGGCATGTGCGGCAGCGGGTAAATCTTCACCTCGTTGCCCAGGTCTTCCATCGAAGTGGTGCAGGCGAGACGATTCACACCGTTGATGTTCATGGCGCACGAGCCGCAGATGCCCTCGCGACAGGAGCGGCGGAACGTCAACGTGGAGTCGGACGACGATTTGATCTGGATCAATGCATCCAGAACCATGGGCCCGCAGCTCTTCGGATCGAGCTCGAACGTATCGATGCGCGGACCCTCAGCGGAATCCGGGTCGAACCGATATACGCGGAACGTGCGCACGTTACGCGCACCGCTCGGCGCCTTGTGGACGTGCCCATTCTTGTTGATACGGGAGTTAGGAGGCAATCGGAACTCGGCCATGCGTGTGTCAGTACGTTCGAGCTTTCGGGGGGATCGGTTCCACGTCGCGCGTGAGCGTTTCGAGGTGCACGGGGCGGTAGTCGAATTTCACTTGCCCGGCCTCGCTCACCCACGCCAGCGTGTGCTTCATCCAGTTCACGTCGTCGCGATTCGGAAAATCTTCGCGCGCCTGCGCGCCGCGGCTTTCCTTGCGGTTGCCGGCGGAATTGATGGTGGCTGTGGCTTGCAGCAACAGGTTCTCGAGTTCCAGGGTTTCTATAAGGTCTGTGTTCCAGACCAGGCCCCTGTCGTTCACGCGCACGTCCCCGAAAGAGGTAAAGGTGCGTGAGAGACGGTTGATGCCTTCTTGCAGCGAAGCGCCGGTGCGGAACACCGCGGCGTCGGCTTGCATCACCTTCTGCATCTCGAGACGAATCTCGGCGGTGGGGCGGGACCCCTTCGCGTTGCGCAGGCGGTCGAGGCGCGCCACGGCGAAGTCACCAGCGCCTTTCGGCAGCGCCCTGTGACTGGTTCCGGGCTTGATGATTTCGGCGCAACGGCGCGCGGCTTCGCGGCCGAACACCACGAGATCGAGCAGCGAGTTCGAGCCGAGGCGATTCGCACCGTGCACAGATACGCACGCCGCTTCACCCACGGCCATGAGGCCGGGCACCACGGCATCCGCATTGCCGTTTTGCGGGCTCAGCGCTTCGCCGTGAATGTTGCAGGGGATTCCGCCCATGTTGTAGTGAACGGTGGGCAGCACGGGAATGGGCTGTTTGGTGACATCCACGCCTGCGAAAATCTTTGCCGTCTCGGCGATGCCGGGCAGCCGCTCGTTGATGACGGCCGGGCCCAGATGCTCGAGATGCAGGTGGATGTGATCTTTCTCATCCCCCACGCCGTGGCCTTCGCGAATCTCGATGGTCATGGCGCGGCTGACTACGTCACGCGACGCGAGGTCTTTCGCGTTCGGCGCGTAGCGCTCCATGAAGCGCTCGCCGGAGGCGTTCGTGAGATAGCCGCCCTCGCCTCGCGCACCTTCCGTGATGAGGCAACCGGCGGTGTAGATGCCGGTGGGGTGAAACTGGACGAACTCCATGTCCTGCAGCGGCAGCCCCGCTCGCAGCACCATGCCGCCACCGTCACCCGTGGATGAATGCGCCGAGGTGCAGGAGAAATAAGCGCGCCCGTATCCACCCGTGGCGAGGATGGTGGAATGCGCACGGAAGCGATGCAGTTTGCCTTCCGTCATATCCAGCGCGATGACGCCGCGGCACTCACCATTTTCCATGATGAGATCGATGGCGAAGTATTCGACGAAGAACGTTGCGGCGTGCTTGATGGACTGCTGATACAGCGTATGGAGCATGGCGTGACCGGTGCGGTCTGCGGCTGCACAGGTGCGCTGAGCAGTGCCCTTGCCGTAGTGCGTGGTCATGCCACCGAAGGGGCGCTGATAGATGCGCCCATCACTCGTGCGCGAGAACGGCATTCCGTAGTGCTCGAGCTCGATGACGGCGGCCGGTGCCTCCTTGCACATGAACTCGATGGCGTCCTGATCGCCAAGCCAGTCCGAGCCTTTCACGGTGTCGTACATGTGCCAGCGCCAGTCGTCTTCGCCCATGTTGGCGAGCGCAGCGCTGATGCCACCCTGCGCGGCAACCGTGTGGCTGCGCGTTGGGAACACCTTCGTGATGCAGGCCGTGGAGAGCCCCGCTTCGGCAAGGCCCAGCGTTGCGCGCAAGCCGGCACCACCGGCGCCTACGACGATGACATCGTAGCTGTGATCGATGAACTGATAGGCGCTCAAGCGGCGCCCCCGAAGGCGATGCGGAGCACGGCGAAAATCGCGGCAGCGGCAATGAACATGTGTGCGAACGTTGAAATGATGAGCGACAGCGTTTTGGTACCGCCGTGCACGTAGTCTTCGACGACCACCTGCACGCCGAGCTGCGAGTGCCATGTAGTAATGGCGATGAACAGGACGAACAACAATGCCGTCCAGCCGTGAGCGATCCACGAGACGACGGTGGTGTAGTCGTGGGCAGGCAGCGAGATCAGCGACACCACGAACCACACCGTGAGAGGAACCAGCGCAATGGACGTCAGGCGCTGCACCCACCAGTGATGCACGCCGTCCTTCGCCGAACCGTGACCGAGCACCCGACCGAGAGGGCTCCGCAGGCTCATAGCGTGCCCATCCGCGAGCAGGCCCAGAAGACCAGCGCCAGGGTGAGCAGCACCGAGACGGCGCCCACGACCCATGCACTGACCTGCGACTGGCGGCGCTCAAGGCCCCTTCCCGTGTCCCAGACCAGGTGCCGGATGCCCGCGGTGAGGTGGTACGAGAAGGCAAACGTGAAGCCGACGAAGATCAGCTTGAAGATCGGGTGGGCGAGCACCACGTAAGCCTTCGCGTAAGCTTCGGGGCCCTGGGACAAGGCAGTGAGCCAGTACACCAGCACCAGCAGGCCCACGGTGAGCGAAAGGCCGGTCATGCGATTCAGGATGGAAGACAGCAGCGTGTACTTGAACCTGTACACCGACAGGTGCGGCGATAGCGGACGATCAGGCATCAGGGCTCCCGCCGCGACGCCGGGCGCCGCGCGCGCTCATTTCCAAAACTTCAAAAATCGATGCAGCGACCTTTCTTTTCCCAATCGCCGTAGCGCGTGGGCTCAGGCCCGGTCGGCCCGCCGAACTCCTTTGGCCGCTGCGCAGGCGCGGGGGCCGCTGGCGGAATGGGGTTCGACTCGGGAGACTCAACTTCAGGGGCGCCTGGGGCGCCGGGCTCGACCGTGTTCTGCATGGCTGGTTAGTTTGCCAGAATTCGCATCCGACGACCATCGGAAACCTGTGGAAAAACAATGCTGAAGAGTTTGAGCAAGGACTTCGAGGCGTGGCCGCTGCCCGACCTGGGCGCCATTCGCGTTCAGGGCGCCGACAACCTGCGGTTTCTGCAGGGGCAGTTGTCGAATGATTCGCTGAAGGTGTCGGCGGTTCGGTCGCAGCTGTCGGGGCTGCATACGCCGCAGGGGCGGGCCGCCGCCTTGTTGAGGTTGGTGGTGGTTGGGCCGGACGATGTGCTGGCGGTTTTGCCTCGGGAGCTTGCAGCTCCTGTTGCTGCCCGGCTTTCTAAATATGTTTTGCGGGCGAAGGCGAAGGTTTCTGATGTGTCTGCGGACTGGAGCTTTCAGGGGCTCCTGATAAGTGGAAGCGCGGATGGAATGGCCGCTGCCACGCGTGGCGCTGGGCGCCGCGATGAAGAGGGTGATGCCTCCGCCAGCCTGGCTTTGCCGGACAGCGTCAACGGCCAGGCGCAATACGACTCGTCGTTCGTGGTGCGTGTTTCAGACTCACCGGCGCGATGGCTGGTCGCCACGCCGACGGGGGCAACAACGGCAGAGACCTCGTCTTCAACCGCGCTCGTGAGCGGTGATGCGCAGTTAGACCTTGTACACGCGGAACCTGCCGACTCGAATCAACGCGACCGTTGGCACGCGCTCGACATCGCCGCTGGCATCCCGCAAATCTATGCGGCGACAACGGAAGCCTTCGTTGCGCAAATGCTGAACCTCGACGTGCTGAACGCCGTCGCGTTCGACAAGGGGTGCTACACCGGCCAGGAAATCATCGCCCGCGCCCACTACCGCGGCAAAGTGAAGCGCCGCATGCAGCGCTTCCGCACGCTGGCTCCCGCTGCTCTCGCTATCGGCGACTCGGCAAAGCTCCGCGACGGCCGCAGCGTCAAAATAGTGGAGGCCGTGCAGCTACCCGATGGCCGCTGCGAATTCCTCGCTGTTGCGCCACTAGGTGTGGTCGACGAAGAACCCGCATCAACAGAAACGGCGGGCACAACGTCAATCGACGCAGAACAACTTACGTTGCCTTACGTCCTGCCCGACTAACGAGACCGCGCTTTAGTCAGCATCCGCCACCGCAATCGGGCGGGGATTCGGTCGTGAAGGGGGTGTCGGGCACGTCAAAACGCAGGAAGCGTTTTGAAGAGCCCCCGATGGACCCCCGATGGACCGGTCTTGCGGGCGATGCCCGACACCCCCTTCATGACCGAGTCGCCGCGTACGCACCACACTCAGCCGCTGCGCCTAAAGATCGATCAGTTCGACGTCGTCGGGCGAAAGCGTCTGTCCGAGAAACCGCGTACCGACGCGAGCAAACCGCTCCGTCCCGTCGGTGGCGAGAAACCGAACGGTGGTGCGACCGGCGCCACCCATGAGCTTCGCGGCGGCGAGTTGTTCACGAACGGCCTTGGCAGTGGTCGCAGCCGAATCAACGATGCGAACCGATGAGCCAGCGACTGTGCGGATGGCATTCACCAGCATGGGGAAGTGGGTGCATCCGAGCACCAGCGTGTCCGGCGGGCCCAACGTTGCGATACCGCTGGCCCCACCAGCGCCGGCAGAAGAAACAGCTGCTGAAGAACCTGCACTGCGAGCCAAACCAGAGGCAACACCAAGGCTCGATGTCGCACCAGAATCGGAAGCCCCTAAGGCACCCGAAGCGCCCGCATCAGGCGCTGGCGAAACAGCCCCACGACTCAGCGCCCCGCCTCGCACGCCCTGAATCGCCGGCACCCGAAACAATGAATCGAGGTAGTGACGCGCAACGGCCTCGGCAATCGGCCCCTCGTGCATCCCCTCCTCAGCCAAAGCAACAAAAACCTGCGCCGCCTTCGCGGTCACCCGCGCATCGGGCCGCCGCCGCTGAATGGCATCCTGATAGGCGCCACCGCGCACCGTACCTTCAGTGCCAATGACGGCAATGTGCCCCGACTTGGAAAGCCGGCACGCAGCGTCAGCACCGGGCTCGATAACGCCAATGACAGGCATACCGCTGAGCCGCTCGCGAATAGCAGGCAACCCCGCCGCAGAGGCGGTATTGCACGCAACCACCAGCGCCTTGACGCCGAAACTGGCGAGCACCTCGGCCGCCTGCAACGCGTAACGCGCAACGGTCTCGCTGCTCTTGGTTCCATATGGCCGCCGTGCCGTGTCGCCCAGGTAGATGAACTTCTCACCCGGCAACTCGGCGCCCAGCGCCTTCAGAACCGTCAGCCCTCCCACACCAGAGTCGAAGACTCCGATCGGCGCGTCGTTCAATCCGCCTCCCGCCGCATGTGGGGAAACAGGATGACATCGCGGATCGAAGCCGAATCCGTGAGGAACATGGTGAGCCGGTCGATGCCGACACCAAGCCCCGCAGTCGGGGGCATGCCGTATTCCAGCGCCCGCACATAGTCCGCGTCGTAGAACATGGCCTCTTCATCGCCACCGTCCTTGCGCTCCACCTGCGCGCGGAATCGCGCCGCCTGATCCTCAGGGTCGTTCAACTCCGAGAACCCATTCGCAAGCTCGCGCCCCGCGACGAAGAACTCGAACCGGTCCGTAATGAACGGGTCGTCATCGTTCGCGCGCGACAGCGGCGACACTTCAGTCGGATACGCGAACACGAACGTCGGATCGATGAGCGTGGCTTCGACGGTCTTCTCGAAGATCTCGATCTGCATCTTGCCCGGCCCGTCGTGCTTACCCGGCGCAATGCCGAGGCGCTCGCACTCCTTGCGCAGATACGTGCTGTCGCGGATCGACAGCGCATCGAGATCGGGATTCTGCTGGAGGATCGCTTGCTCCACCGTCACGCGCCGGAACGGCAGCGACAGATCGTATGCACGCCCCTGGTACTCGATCTTCGTGGAGCCGCGCACGGTATCAGCCAGCCCGCGCAGCGCCTTCTCGATCCAGTCCATCAGATCTTTGTAGTCGCCGTACGCGAGATACAGCTCGAGCATCGTGAACTCGGGGTTGTGCTGCGTAGACAGCCCCTCGTTGC
>JBDTUL010000236.1:0-9045 GCA_040007735.1 Gammaproteobacteria bacterium
GAGTATCCCAACCTGCTCACGTTCATGATCTACGACGAGCGTGTTGCCCGGAATCCAGGCAAAGGCCCCGTGTATCCGCTGCCGGTGCCGGGGTTCGCAGCACCGTATGTGATCACCGGCGAGACCCTGCCGGACCTGGCACGGCAGATCGAAGCCAGGTTGAAATCGCTCGCCGGCAAGGGCGCGGTCTCCGCCCGGGTTTCCTCGTCGCTCACGCTGGCTGCGGATTTTTCGGAGACGCTGTCGGCAACCATCGAGCGCTTCAACGGCTTCGCCAATACCGGCAAGGATCTGGACTTTCAGCGTGGCACGCATTTGATCGAGCACGCATTCGTCACGTATCCCGCACCGAGCGACAAGCCGAACCGTACGATGTATCCGTTCGCGGCGCACGGTCCCTACCATTGCATCATCCTGGCCGCGGGCACGCTCGATACCAAGGGTGGACCCGTCGTCAATGCACGCGCCCAGGTGCTCGATGCCACGGGGAAAGTGATTCCGGGGCTGTTCGGTGCCGGCAACTGCATCGCATCCCCAGCGCGGCAGGCGTATTGGTCTGGCGGAGCAACCATCGGCGCGGCGTTGGCATTCGGCTATTTGGCAGCGAAGAACGCAATCGCCAGTGTCTGAAGGCTCATCCGTGCACGCGGCGCGCACCTTGCTCGAAGATAAAAGCGCGCTCGCGTTCAGGGTGAGCCCGGCCCTCGCATCCGCATCGGGCGATGAGCCCACACTGATTCTGGTTCCCGCAGCACCGGGATCCGACGAAGCGCTATTGCAGACAATTCGCGAAGCGGGGTGGGGCGGCGAAACAATCTCCCTGTTGCCGCCGCGGGCGATTTTCTTTGGCATCGAACACCGCGGTTTCTGCTGGTTCCACATGGCGGAACGTGAGGCGATCGAGCCGACGAGCTTTGGCGATTCGCTCTGGCAACTGGAGCGCTTCGTGCTGGATCGTTTGCAAGAAGCGCCATCCACCAAAGCCCTGGTGTTGATCGGAGTGGATGACGGCGCCGCCCTGGTACAGGCGGCGATACCGTACTTGCACGATCGCATTGCCGCCGCCATTGCCATCAACGGATATCTGCCGAGCGCATCCTGGTGGGCGCCGCCGCGCGTGGATCTGCGCGGCCTGCCAGTCTTGCTCATTCGAGGCGCTCGCGTGGAGGTTGAAAATGCATTGGGTGAGGCGCTTCGAACATGGCACGGTTTGAATCGAGCGGAGGCGAGCCGGAGTGAGCCGCAGTGAGCCGGAGTGAGAATGCACGCAGCGATTGATCATCCCCTCATCCGACGCCTTCTGATTCTGGCCGTGATCCTGGGCGGCACCGCCTTGGGTGCCCGCGCTGCAACCGCAGGTGGAACGGTCGTGGTCGTCGATATGGCGGACTTCGCGTTCGCGCTGTCCCCATCGTCTGTGCCTGCGGGTGTGGTGATCTTCCGCGTGAAGAATCTGGGGAACACCCAACACGATTTCGAGCTCGTGGGCAAGAACAAGACGGAAGTGCTCGCGGCTGGCGAAGGTGGTGAGCTTCGCGCGACACTCTCTCCAGGAACTTACGAATACCGATGCACGGTTCCGGGCCACGCCGAGGCGGGAATGAAGGGCGTGTTGACGGTGCGCTGAGGCGCCGACCGCGCGAAGGCTTCCGGTCGGCGCGGCAAGCTGGACGGGCCCGCCCGGCTCGACGAAACTCGCGCTCCTATCGCATCTACAACGGTGCACTCGATACCGGCGCAGGCATCGCCACGATGCTCGAAGTCGCGCGCGCCGCCGCCAGCGCGCCTGACAAACCCCGACGCTCGATTCTGTTCCTGGCCACGACGGCGGAAGTCACGCGGGCCATGGCGGATAGCGAGCGGCCCCCGCTGTGGATCGAGGGGGATTATTTCGGCGACACGTTTGCGCCGAAGGCGGCGCGGGCGCCGCGCGAGTAGGGCCCTGACCGCACCCTCCGTTATTTGGGTGGCATGTCCGCCGGATTGGACTCGCCATTGGGAATATCGATCGGATCGTAAAGGACGAGCAGTTTCCAGCGCCCGTCCTCGCGCACCACGTCTTCTATGTAGCGCCCCGTCCTCGACGGGATGGGCTTGTTCTCGTGGCTGGGGACGACATACATCCAGCGCGATTCCACCCGCGCGTGGTCCGCATCGGTTGGGATGATGAGGACGCTGGTGTTGAACAGCACGCCCTTCACCTTCATCGGGTCGTACGGCGTCTGGCCCATCTTCTCGCGGCAGAGCGCGAGGACCTGCGCCGGCCCGCGCGCAACCTGAGTGAAAGCGCGTAGCTCGCCGTTTTTCGCAAACAGCTGCGACATACCGGCCCAGTCTTCCAGGTTGTGCAGCAGGTTGTATCGGTCGATGAGGTCGTGAATGGCCTCTTTGTCCTCCAGCGCCTTGACGCGGGCTTCGAGCGCCTGGGTCGTTGGCGCCGCGGCGGCGAGGGGCAGGGAGCCCGCGCAGATCAAAAGCGCGGCTGCCGCCACGGCATATCGTTTACCCATGTCTGGTTCCCGTATCGGCCTGGTTTGAAATCGAGGCGTGTTGAATCCGCCGTTCCGTACGTTATAGCGTCCGGCGGAGCCGGAGACCAGCCGGACGCCCAACAAAACCAGGGTCCCCGGCACGTTCACTGCGGCCGTTAGGGGGGAAGCGCCCGCCCGTGCATCTATACTGGTTGGGGGGCCTCCGTTTCACTATTAAAGCCAAGGCGATGGACGAGTCTGAACGTTACCGCTGGGTCGCCGCACACATCCTGCCCCATGAGCCGGGGTTGCGCAGCTGGCTGAGGCGCCGATTGGGCGCGCTCGGGGGCAACGATATCGATGACCTCATCCAGGAGGCGTTTACGAGAATCTGGGCGGCGGATTTCTCGGCAATCCACAACGGGCGTTCCTACCTGTACGCCACCGTCAGCCATCTGCTTGCCGAGTATGCCCGCCGCCGCCGCATCGTCCCCATCGAGCTGTTGGGGGAAATCGACTCCCTGAACATCATGAGTGATGAGCCAGGCCTCGATCGGCAAGTGGGGGCTCGCCAGGAATTGGAGCAGGTGAGGGCGATTGTGGCGGCACTTCCCCTGCAATGCCGCCGCGTGTTCGAGCTACGTAAGTTTGAAGGTCTGCCACATAGGGATATTGCGCGGCATATGGGCCTGTCTGAAAAAACCGTCGAGAATCACCTGACGCGAGCATTGGCGCGGATCAGCGCGGCGCTCACCCAACTCGAGTCAGGTGGCGCATCTGAATCTTCGGAATCTTCCGCAGCGCTGGCAGGCAAGCAAGATCGTGAACACGATTAGCGAAGTAGCCGCACGATGGGTGGTCCGCAGTGATGCGGGCCCTCTGGCGCCCGATGAGGAGGGCAAGCTCAATGCCTGGCTCGCCGAAGATCCGAGGCATCGTGGCGCGTATATACGCGAGCGCGCTCGTTGGGTAGATCTCGATCGAATCGCGGCGTTGAACGGGCCCGCAAATTCTGCAACCGAATCGCCCGGCCTATCGCACGCTCGCGCCGTCTCCACATTCGCTGTCTCCAGGCGGCAGCTTTTGGCCGCGACCATTGCGGTCGCCGCTGTGGTCGGTGGAGGCATGTCCTGGGTGGCGTTGCGTGGCGGGCGAGGGCGTTACCGCACCGCTATTGGTGAGGTGCGCCGAATTCCGTTGAGCGATGGTTCAACCCTGCTTCTCAACACGGACACCGATGTGAAAGTGCAGTTCGGCCCACAGCAGCGCGACATTCAGCTTACTCGGGGTGAGGCACTCTTTGAGGTGGCTCACGACGAGGCGCGGCCGTTTGTCGTCCATGCAAACGAGACGACCGTGCGCGCCGTGGGCACGGCATTCGCTGTGCGGCTGGAGGCTGCGCAGATCGATGTGACGGTGACCGAAGGTGTAGTGGAAGTGCTGGGTCCTGCGGCCGCGCTAAAGACGACAGTGAGCTCCGTCGCGGCAGAGTCTGCCGCACAACGCGTGAAAGCCAATCAACGCGTGGTACTGACGCAGGCCCGCCCAACACAAATAGAGCCTATCGCCGAGCCGCAGATCAATCGCCAGCTGGCGTGGCGAGAAGGCATGGTGTCCTTCGACGGCGAGGCACTTGCCACCGCCGCAGCGGAAATCAATCGCCACAACCAGCGGCAGATCGTCATCGATGATCCGGTGCTGGGTCGTAAGCCGGTGATTGGCAGGTTCCGTACGACGGATATCGATGGCTTCTGTGCTGCCGCCGCCGCGGCATTGAAGGCTCGTGTTGTCCTCGACGGCACTCGCATTCGGCTCGAGCCCCTCATCTCCCCGTCGCGGAACTGAGTTTCGCTTAGGGGATAACTTCCGCTTATTCATCCCACTGTGTACGGCGCCTTTCGACGTTTGAGTCGGCGCTACAACAACAAGTGCGCCAGCGCGCGCATGGGGATGAAAACATGGTTGCACCGGGTCTACGCACTTTTCACGCGATGAGCGCACTCATACTCACAGCATTGCTGGCAATCGCCAAACCTCTGCCCGCCGTTGCGCAGGAAGTGCATGCGTTCGATATCTCCGCCCAGGACTCGGCGGGTGCGCTTCACGCGTTCAGCGTGCAATCCGGATTGCAGATTCTCGCGTCCGGGGACGATATGCAGGGAAAAAGACTGAATGCCCTCCACGGCGACGTAGCCGTTGAAGACGCGCTGAACAGCCTCCTGGCCGGAACCGGCCTGGATCATCGCTATGTCAGCGACCGTACGGTTGCGCTGGTCGGCGCCACTGACGAAACGGCTCCGAAAAAACAGACCGTGCAACTCGAAGAGGTCGTGGTCACCGGCTCCCACATTCGCGGCGCGAAGAATTCGGCTTCGCCGATAGTGATCTTCGATCGCGACGACATTGCCCGGAGCGGTGTGGGCTCGACGGAAGACTTCATGCGCACGGTTTCGCAGGTGTTCGCCGGCGGCGCCTCAGGCAGCACGCTGGCCGGACTCGGCACTTGGGGCGGCGAAGGCGCCGCCAACAATTTAGGCTCCGGCACGGGCCTGAACCTGCGCGGGCTGGGCACTAAATCGACGCTCGTGCTCCTGGACGGCAATCGCCTGTCTCCCAGTGGCCTGGGCGAGTCGGTCGACATTTCCGTCATCCCACTGGCCGCCCTGGAGCGCGTCGAAGTGCTGACCGATGGCGCGTCCGCCATTTACGGTGCCGATGCCGTGGGTGGCGTGGTGAATTTCATCACACGTAAGAATTTCGACGGTATCGAAACCCGACTGCGCTATGGCGCTGCCACCGCAGGCTCACCTGATAACGTCCAGGTCACACAGACTTTCGGACACAGCTGGGATTCCGGGAACCTGATGCTGACTGCCGATGTGGGCGCGACCTCGAAGCTCGATTCCCGTGATCGGGAGTTCACCTCGACGGTGCCTTCGCCCACCGACCTGCTGGGCAGGCAATCCAGGCGCAGTGCCTTGCTGTCCGTGATGCAGCGGCTGGGTGACCGGTTCGAGTTGTATGGCTCTTCGCTTGCGAGCGAGCGCAGGAACAATCAGACCTTCAATTCCTCGGCCTACATCGCCGATCTTCGGGGCTCGAACACGACGTTCACCGGTAACACCGGGGTGCGAATCAAACTGTCCGACGGCTGGCAGGCGGATCTCGCGGGAAGCTACGGAGGCACGCGTACCTTCAGCAACACTTTTTTGCGGCCGCCCTATAGCTTCGGGACCGGGTTTGTCGGGCATGCGTCCTCTTCCGTGGCCGATGCAAAAGTCGACGGCAAATGGTTCGAGCTGCCCGGCGGTGAAACGCGGGTGGCGCTCAACGCGCAGTTTCGCCACGAGGCCTACAGAGCGAGCGGCGATGCCCGGCCGACTTTCAGCACCCTGACGCGCTCGGTCGGCGCCGGGTCTTTCGAGATGTTGTTGCCGCTGGTTTCGCAAGCCAATGCCCGGCCGGGAATGGCGGCGCTCCAGGCCACTGTCGCTGCGCGAATCGAGCACTACAGTGACTTCGGCTCGTCCACGAACCCAAAGATTGGGCTGTTGTGGATGCCGGTGCCCGGGTTCAGCGTGCGCAGCACCTATGGCACTTCGTTCCGCGCGCCTCTGCTTTCGGAGCTCGACGAGGACAGCTTCAGGAATGTGCAAGCCCTGACCCTTGGCGATCCCACCGCGGCCGACGGTACCACCAGCATCATCTATCGTTCGGGCAACAATGCCGCGCTGACGCCGGAGAAAGCCCGTAACTGGACTTTCGGTCTCAGCTTTTCGGACAAGCATGCGAGCGGCCTTTCCGGCTCCCTCAATTACTTTCGCGTGGATTTCAAAGATCGTATCGCCCCATCCGTACCCACGGCGCTGGTGCGAGCGGTCTTTTCCAGCGAGGCCGTCTATGGTGCTGCGATCGAGCGAAACCCCGATCTGGCCGAGGTGGTTGCGCTTTTCAACACGCCAGGTTTCTTCAACCAGAACGGGCTGGCGCCCACCGACATTGGCGCGATCGTGGACAACCGGCTGCGTAACACGACTCGCCGCAAGGTCGACGGCATCGATTTCGATCTGGCGTGGAAGGGCCAGCTCGCCGGCGGGTCGATCGTTCCCGGCCTCTCGGGCACCCGGCTCCTGTCCCTCACCAACCAGGTGACGCCGACGACCACGGCGCTCGAGCTGCTCAACACGGTGTATTTCCCACCGCAATTGCGCTTGCGCGCGTCGCTGTCCTGGCAGAAAGACGCGTGGGATATCGGGGCATTCGCCGACTTCACGGACGGCTATCGGGATGGCCGCCCCGTGGCACTCTTCGGTGGCGTGATGCCGCGCGCGACCGTGGATTCGTGGACGACCCTGGATATGACTGTGGCCTATCGCATTCCTGACGGCGCGGCCGGCGTGTTGAGCGGGATGCGGCTCTCATTGAGCGTGCAGAACCTGTTCGACCAGGACCCGCCCTTTGTCTCCGGTCCGATCGGATTGAATTTCGACCCGACCAATGCCACCGCGATGGGAAGATACGCGGCCTTCGAATTGGGCATGCACTGGTAGGCGCATGATGACGACGCATGCCGTTCGTAAGAGAGCGTGGCTCGTGCTCGCAATGCTTAGCTCGGTGCAGGCCATTGGATGGGCGGGCAGCCCGCAGTCACCGCCGACATTGCAGGCCCTGACGCCGGCAAGGCTGAACGCCGAGACACCGCCAATCGTGTCGGGCCTGCAATGGATGGATAACCTTCACGTTGCGGGCAACGTGAAGGTTGGAAAGGAAACCACACGGCGCACGTGGAGTTTGACGGGCGCCCCTTCAGGAATCGCGGCCATGGGAGAGAGTCGAAACTCTCCGGACGGAACCCGAATAGTCACTCTCGAGAACGACGAATGGATCGTTCGCGAAACGACGGGAGCGCGGCGTGTGTTGGCCCGAGTGCCCGCAGGCTACGGCAAGAATCACCTGGGTTTGATGGTGTGGTCGCGTGATTCCCGAAAGATCGCGCTGGTCGAGGAAGCCCGGGCACAACCGGAGCCCCCGGATACGGTGTCGGTCGCCAACGGAGTGCGCTATGTGGATGTCGGTGCTCAGGCGGAAGCCCGCGACGCCGCGGGCATGTTCACCAGCACGATCACTGTTCTCGATCTGAACACGCCCGAATCGCCGCGTCGTTTCCCGTACGCCGGACGGCTTCAATCGCTGGAATGGGGCTCGGCGGACGATCTCTATTTCGTGACGCAGCGGTTTTGGGGAACAGGTGGAGAACCGCTGGAGACTGTTGTGCGAGCGCTGAGAGGTGGCGAATCGCATGACGTGTTCAGGGTCGGCGGAATCATGCAGGGCATCGCGCCGCGCATCTCTCCCGATGGTCGATGGATGTCGGTGACCTGCGATATCGATTCACAGATCTGGGATGACTTCACCAGCCTGCTGATCGTGGAGCTGGCGACGGGCAAGGTGCGACGGCTCACCAACGACCAGTACGTCATTGGCGGAAGTGTGCGCTGGGCGCCCGATTCACACAGGCTGTACTACACGGTTCGCGACGGCGGCTGGGCGCAGATCCATCGCGCCGATCTCGATGGCCGTTCCATCGCACTGACCGACTCACCCACGCTCAAGCAGGAAATGCAGTTGTCGCCAGACGGGCAGCAGCTCGCCTATCTGGCTACTGATGGCTTGGCACGAGTCGATCTGCGCTTGCTGGGTACCCGGGCAAACCATGATCGCCGAGTGGCATCGCTGAACGATCCCACGACGCGCTTCAGGCTCGGGCGCTTCGAGCGCGTGAAGTTTCCAACCGCCGATGGTCTGCAGCTGGCGGCCTGGGTGATCTATCCTGCGGAATTCGACTCCCGGAAAAAATATCCGCTGTTCGTGGACGTGCACGGCGGGGGACCGGGAAGCTATCTTTACCTGCTGGGGCCCCTCAGCGGCTTGACCGCGCGCGGCCCATTGGAATGGCATACGTGGGCGACCAAAGGTTACGTGGTGTTCGTACCGGACTATCGGTCGTCTGGAGAATATGGTGCGGGCATTGCTTCAGCCCGCCATCACAACGGTGATTACGGCGGAATCGAAGCGGATATGCGCGATATCGATGCCGGCACCGAGTGGATGTCGAAGCAGCCTTACATCGATACCTCGAGAATCGGTGTTCTCGGTTCGAGCGCGGGCGGTGCACGAGTCAATCTGCTGCTGACTCGTAGTACGCGATATCGCGCGGGCGTCATTCACGATGAGATCGGCGCCGGCGTGTTGCCCGAGTTCCTCAACAGCCTGACCGGTCCTCGAACCGGTTCCACCGGAACGACGATGTTCTGGCAAACACGAGTCGGAAATCTTGCAGATCACCCGAAGGATTTTCTAGGCGGGTTTCTGTTCGACGGGTACAAGAGCAAGACACCGACCCTGATCATGATTGGAGGCGACCGCAATCAGGATTTGCTTGCGGCGCTCGACCCGACGTCGGCCGAGGTGCTGTTTTCGATACTGCGCCAGAATCACGTACCAGCACGCATGCTGCGCTACCTGGACGACGGCCACGGCTTCCAGACACAGGCGTCGGCAAACCACGCGTTCG
>JBDTUL010000237.1:0-9026 GCA_040007735.1 Gammaproteobacteria bacterium
GCTGAAGGCCACGTACCGCCAGAAACAGAGCGATCTGCGTTCGGCCCAGGACACTCTCGCCTTCGAACAGCGCGAAATGGAAAGGCAGACTCGCCTGCTCTCCTCGGGAATTTCCTCCCAGGCGCAGCTCGACCGCGCGTCGCACTCGCGGGACGCCGCTTCGCAAGCCGTGGCGTCTGCTCAACAGCAAATCGCCAGTGTGGTGGCGAACCTCGGCGGCGATGCGTCTATCGACCCTGAGAAACATCCGGCTGTCATGCAGGCGCAAGCCGAACTCGGGCGCGCCCAGCTGGATCTCTCGTACACCGTGATCAGCGCACCCGATGACGGCATCGTCGCGCAGGTGGAAAGACTGCAGGTGGGGGACTTCGTGAACGCCGCCAGCCCCGTGTTTGCGCTCGTTTCAACGCGCAACGTCTGGGTGGAAGCCAACTTCAAGGAAGTGCAGCTCTCGAAGATGCGTGCGGGGCAGGCGGCGACCGTGCAGTTCGACGCCTATGGCGACAAGGTCTTCAAGGCGCACGTCGCAAGCCTCAGCCCCGGCACCGGCGCGCAGTTCGCCATGCTGCCCGCGCAGAACGCCACGGGAAACTGGGTGAAGGTGGTGCAGCGCCTGGCCGTGCGCATCGAGATAGAAGATGCGGACCGTGCGCATCCCCTCTTCTCCGGGCTGAGCGCCACTGTCAAAGTCGATACGCACAACAAGCAAGGCGCGCCGCTTGCGGATGAGGAAGCGACCCCGGCCCCGGTCGGGCGTGTTGCCGAGCAGAGCTCCACAAACTAATGGCTGACAGCCCCGCGGTTGTCGGCGCGCCCACTATCGGGGCCCCGTCGCGACCGCTCAACCGAACGTTGATCACCGCCAGCGTGATGGCGGCGTCGATCATGCAGGCCATCGATACGACGATTGCCACCATTGCCCTGCCTCACATGCAGGGCAGCTTGTCTGGCACCCAGGACCAGATGGTTTGGGTGCTCACCTCGTACATCGTTGCGGCCGCCATAATGACGCCGCTCTCGGGCTGGCTCGCGGTTCGTCTCGGGCGCAAGCGCGTGTTCTTCACCTCGGTGGTGGGCTTCACCATTGCCTCGGCGCTGTGTGGCATGGCCGAGAACCTGACGCAGATCGTGCTGTTCCGAACGGCGCAGGGCATTTTCGGCGCGGCGCTACTGCCACTGTCGCAAGCCATTCTGCTGGATATCAACCCGAAAGAGCGCCACGGGCGCGCCATGGCCATCTGGGGCATGGGCGTGGTGCTCGGTCCCATCCTGGGGCCGTTGCTCGGCGGCTGGCTCACTGAGGATTACAGCTGGCGCTGGGTGTTCTACGTGAACATTCCGTTCGGCATCCTGGCCGCGATCGGTATTGCCGCCACTCTGCCCGAGACCAAGCCGAAGAAATCCACGTTCGACCTGTTCGGCTTCTCCACGCTCAGCATCGGCATCGGTGCCCTGCAGCTGATGCTCGATCGCGGCGAGTTGAAGGATTGGTTCTCGGCCACGGAAATTCGCGTCGAGGCATTGATTGCGGCGCTCGGGCTGTTCCTGTTCGTCTCGCACACGGCCACGGCAGAACACCCGTTCATCAGCCGTGCGCTGTTCAAGGACCGCAATTTCCTCGTCGGCAACGTGTTCATCTTCATGGTGGGCGTGGTGCTGTTCGCAACCCTTGCGCTGATGCCACCGATGCTCCAGGGGTTGATGGGCTATTCCGTGCTCACAGCGGGCCTTGTCACGGCGCCACGCGGCGTCGGCACCTGGGTCGCGATGCTGGTGGTGGGGCGAATCACCGGGCTCATCGACGCACGCTGGGTCATCGCCTTTGGCTTCGGGCTGGGCGCCGTGTCGCTTTACCAGATGGCGGGGTTGTCGCCGCAGATCGACGCGCATCCGATCATCGTGTCCGGGGTGATCCAGGGCTTCGGCACTGGCCTTGCGTATGTGTCGCTGACCATCGTGTCGTTCGTCACATTGCCCGCGCACCTGCGCAACGAAGGCGCTTCGTTCTTCAATCTCGTGCGCAACGTCGGCAGCAGCGTCGGCATATCCAGCATCCAGGCTTACGTTTCCAACACGGCCGTCCAGGCTCATGCGCATCTCACCGAAACCATCACGCCGTACAACACGGCCGCAAACCAGATGGATGTCGGCTCGCAGCTAAATCTTGCTACCGGCATCGCCGGACTCAACCAGCAAATTGGCGTACAGGCGAGCTGGATGTCTTATCTGAGCGCGTTTCACCTGATGATGATCCTCACCATCGTGGTGATTCCGCTGATCGCATTTGCGCGCACGGGCAAGAAGGCCAGCAAGGCCGAGCAGGTAGTCATCGAATGAAGATTGCATCGTTGTTTCTCTCGCTGCTGCTCACCGCTTGCGCGGCCGGGCCGAATTTCTCGCCGCCGAAAGCGCCTGCGACGGACAAGTACACCACCGAAGACCTGTCGAATGTACCGCTTGCGCAAAGTGTCGCAGGTAGCGCCACGGCCCCTGCGCAGGATTGGTGGACCGCCTTTCAATCACCGAAACTGGATGCGACGGTACGCACGGCACTCACCGGCAATCGCAATTTGCAGCTCGCGCAGGCGAACCTCGTACAGGCGCGCGAGCTTTACGGCGCCAGTCGTGCAGATCGCCTTCCGCAGGCGACGCTGGAAGGCGCCAACGCGCGGAACAAATATGGCGCGGCGTTTCTCGGCGGGTTCAAGCTTCCCCCGTTCACGGCCTATACCGTGGGTGTGAACGTAAGTTACGTCCTGGATTTCGCGGGTGGCGTGCGCCGAACCATTGAGCAGCAGCAGGCATTGGCCGAAGTGCAGCAACATGAGCTGACGGCGGCTCATCTTTCGCTCACCGGCAACGTGGTGCTGCAGGCGCTGGCCATTGCGTCTGCGCGTGCTCAGATTCGCGCGACGGAAGGCATTCTCGAGGAAGACTCGCGGAACGTCGACCTGGTGCAGAAGGCACTGAAGGAAGGCTCTGTTGCGCGCGTTGACCTGCTCACTGCGCAGAGCCAACTGGCGCAGGATCAGACGCTGCTTCCGCCCTTACGGCAGGAATTGAGCGTTGCACGGCATGCGCTCGCGGTGCTGGTGGGTGAAGCGCCCGGCAACTGGTCGGCACCGGATTTCGAGCTCGAGGACTTCATGCCTCCCGCCACGCTCCCTGTGAGCCTGCCTTCGGAACTGGCACGTCGTCGGCCGGACATTCGCGCGGGTGAAGCACAGTTACATGCGGCCACGGCGGGGGTGGGTGTTGCTACGGCCAATTTGTATCCGCAGATCAAACTGACGGGCTCGCTGAGTCAGCAGGCGTTGAAGGTTGGGGATTTGTTCGATGCCGGCTCCAATGCCTATGGGCTGGCAGGGAATCTCACTGCGCCGTTATTCGACAGCGGGCGGTTGCGGGCCGAACGGCGCGCTTCCGAAGCTGCGCTGAAGGGTGCCTTGGCGAACTATGAGCAGACGGTGCTCGAGGCGTTCGGTCAGGTAGCGGACGTGCTCGCGGCGCTGGAACACGATGCGGAGCAGACCGCTGCCCAACAGCAAGCATTGGATGTGGCTGAGCAGAACCTGGGCATGACGCGGGATAGCTTCAGCGCGGGGAACGTGGGCGTTCTGCAGATTCTGGATGCCGAGCGGCTGGTGCAGCGGGCTCGCATCGGCACTGCCCGCGCGCGAGCGCAGCGGATGCAAGATACGGCTGAGTTGATCGTTGCGTTGGGCGGCGACTCGCCGATTGCGCCGGTGCCGGCGACGGCCCGGGATTGAGAACTGAGCGGCGGGTCCTGACGGACGGCCCGACTCAAGCTCGAGCCCGGCAGGGCGGACGGGCCGGGACCGACCGTTGCTACCTTGGCGGCATGACGACGAATGCCAACAGCAACTCCGCGTGGGCCACCGTCTCCTTTGCGCCGGTCCCGGTCACGTCGGACGACGACACCGTGAACCTCGAACTTAGCGCCGAGGACCTGCTCAGGCTGTCGGATGCCGCCCAGGAATCAATCCCGGATATCGCTCCCGTGACCGTGCTAAGGGGCCTGTCGCCTGGCGCGTCCCTCTTAAGTGAAATGAATTCGCAAGCAGATGATGCACCCCGCGCGCAGGGGCAAGAGAACGGCTTCGCAAGACGCTTTCAGCGTGTGCCATTCGTGCAGATCGGCGGTGTATTGAGCCTTGTAACTCTCGCCGTGTTGTGGGGCAGCGCTGTGTACGTTAGCAAGAGCCGTGCAAGAACGACTCATGCGGACGTCGAGGTGGCTACGTTGTCGCCCGTACCGGTGGTGGTCGCCGCCGCGCCAACCGCTGCGACGAATACCGAAGTCGTCCGGTTCAGTAACCCATTCGATGCCCAGGAGGTGTTCGAATTCCCGCCCGGAACGAGCGAGGCCGAGGCGCGCGAGAGGGTGGCGGCGATGCTCACGCAGCGTGCGCGAGAGCGGGAAATTTCGTCGATCGGACGCAACGTGAAGGTTTCATTGTAGCCTCGATCGCCGGGCGGCTGAGAGCACCAATCGCTACGCCTGCTGCGCCGTGGCCGTCGCCGCCTCCACCTCACTCCGATTCATCACTGGCAGCCGTGCCAGCAGCGTCGACAGCGCACCGGGGTCCAGCGGTTTGACCAGGTGCGAATCGAACCCTACCTCGCGCGAACGCTGGCGGTCTTCGTCCTGCCCCCAGCCCGTCAGGGCAATCAGGATGGTCGCCTTGCCCCAGGGCTCGGCGCGAATGAGGCGCGCCACTTCGTATCCATCCAGCCTCGGCATGCCGATATCCAGAAGCACCACGTGCGGCCGGCACGACTCGGCAACAGCGAACGCCTCGGCGCCATCGACGGCCGTATGCACCTCGTGCCCATCACACTGAAGTAAGGTGGCGAGGCTATCCAGAGCATCCCGGTTGTCGTCTGCCAGCAGAATGCGGTGACCCGGCTTCGAGCCATTCGCCTTTTGAGAGGGCGCAACTTCAGTGTTGATCACCTCGAGCGTGTGTCGCAACCGCAACGGCAACCGAATCAAGAACTCGCTGCCTTGATTCAAGCCATCGCTGTACGCCGTAACGCTGCCCCCATGCATCTGCACGAGCTGCCGTACCAGGGCGAGACCGATGCCGAGCCCGCCTTGAGCGCGATGAGCTGCAGCATCCACCTGCGTGAACAGCTGAAACAGCCGCGGCAACAATTCCGGCGGAATACCGATGCCGGTGTCACGAACGCGAATTTCCACATCCATGCCCAAGCGCTGTGTGCTCAGTACGATGCGTCCACCCGGGTCGGTGTACTTCGCCGCGTTGTTCAGCAGGTTGCCGAGCACTTGCGTAAGGCGCGTGAGGTCACCTTCCACTTCCAGCGCATCGTCGCTCATCTCGACGACGAGCTCATGCTTCTGATCGTTCATCAGCGGCTGAATTGTCTCGATTGCACGCGAGATAATAGTGGCGATCGAAATGGTCTCGCGGCTGAGATTGATGTTTCCGCGAGTGATGCGCGACACGTCCAGCAGGTCATCCACGAGCCGCGTCAGGTGCTTCACCTGCCGCTCGATGACATCCCGCGACCAGGAAAGCTGCGGGTCTGTCAGCGCACTGCGCCTCATGATCTCTACAGCATTGCGGATCGGCGCGAGCGGGTTGCGAAGCTCATGCGCGAGCACTGCCAGGAACTCATCCTTGTGCCGGTCCGCAGCTTTCAACGCCGTTTCGGCGCGGCCGCGCTCGGACACTTCACTCTGTAAAACCTGATTGGTCTGCTCGAGCTCTGCGTTCGCATGCTTCAAATGCTGGTTGAGCTTCTCGAGCTCCAGCGTTTTTTCCGCCTGCAGCGTGGTGTTCGCAAGCTCCAGCCGTGCATTCGCCTCTGCGAGGCTGCGGTTGAGCAGCTGCAGTTCGCGCCGCTGCAAATGCAGCTCCACCAGCACCGATACTTTGCTGCGCAGGATCTCCGGCACCACTGGAATGGAAACGTAATCGACGGCCCCGAGCTTGTAGCCCTTCAGCCGGTCGAGCTCCGAGACGTGCACGCCCGTCACGAAGATGATGGGCGTGCGCTCGAAACGCGGATGCTCGTGAATGAGGCTCGCCGTCTCGAACCCGTCCATGCCGGGCATGCTCACATCGAGCAGCACGACCGCAAAGTCTTCCTTCATCACGCGCTCGAGCGCCTCGAGCCCGGAGCGCGCCGAGACCAGGTTCTGGCCCAGCTCGCTCAGGATGGTCTCGTACGACATCAGGCGCGCCGGCTGGTCGTCCACCAGCAGGATATTGACCTTGTTGGCCGGGTTCATTCGTGAGGGGTCGTTCAACGATGCAGCCACATGCGCACCAGGGACAGGAGCTGGTCCGTATTCACGGGTTTGGCCACGTAGTCCGATGCGCCGGCTTCCAGGCATTTCTCACGGTCCCCTTTCATCGCCTTGGCGGTCAGGGCGATGATGGGCAGGTAGCGGAATTTCGGGTTCGAGCGGATGCGCCGCATCGTCTCGTAGCCGTCCATCTCGGGCATCATGATGTCCATCAGCACCAGCGACAGGTCTTCCGTGTCCTGAAGCAGGGTTATCGCATCCTCACCGGTAGTTGCGCTCACCACCTGCATGCTGTGACGCTCGAGCAGGCTGTTGAGCGCGAAGATATTGCGGATGTCGTCGTCCACCACCAGCACTTTTCGGCCCTGCAACGGCTCGTCGCTCCGGTGCAGCGTCTCGATCATCTGCTGCTTGGATTCCGGCAGGTCCGCGATCACACGGTGCAGGAATAGCGCCGTCTCGTCGAGCAGGCGCTCGGGCGAGCGCACGCCCTTCAGCACGATGCTCTTCGCCTTCTTGCGCAGCTCTTCTTCTTCCTGCTGGGATAGCTCACGGCCTGTGAACACCACGATGGGCGTATCGCGAAGCCTCGGGTCCTGCTGAATTTCGGTGAGCAGGTCGAACCCTGAGATGTCCGGCAGCTTGAGGTCCAGCACGACGCAGTCGAATGGCTCCGCACGCATCTGGCTCAGTGCCTCCGCGCCGGTGCCCACCTGCGTAATCTCGACATCGCCCTCGCCGATCAGCTCCTTGATGCTCATCTGCTCGGCCGCGTCGTCTTCCACAACCAGCAGCCGCTTCATGTGCTGGGAGGCGAACACCTTCATGCGATCGAACGCGGTCTCGAGCCCGTCCGTGGTCAACGGCTTGTTGATGAACGCGAACGCGCCGTGCTCCAGGCCGTACTGCCGCTCCTCTTCAACGGTGAGGATCTGGACAGGAATGTGGCGCAGGTTCGGGTCGCGCTTCAGCTGGTTCAGAACCGTCCAGCCGAGCATGTCGGGCAGGAACACGTCCAGCGACACTGCCGTCGGCGTGAACTTGCGCGCCAGCACCAGCGCATCTGTACCGTTCTTCGCGACCAAACCTTTGAAGCCGCGATCGCGAGCCAGGCTCAGCAGAACCTTGGCGTAGTGCGGATCGTCTTCGACGATCAGCAATGTGAGCTCACCGGGTTCGATGCTCTCTCGATCGTCCGGCACCTCTTCGGCGCGCGCCGCCGGCAGCACGATCGGTTGGAACGGAGGCGGCGCCGTCCTGGTGGCCGCCGAGGAGCTTTGCGGCAACACCCCCTGCCGACCGTAGGCAGGGCCAATGTAGGAAAGCGGCAGATAGAGCGTGAACGTGCTTCCGCTGCCCGGCACGCTCGAGAGACGAATCTCGCCGCCGAGCAGGTTTGCCAGCTCGCGGCTGATGGCGAGGCCGAGGCCCGTGCCGCCGTACTTGCGCGCCGTGCCGGCGTCAGCCTGCTGGAACGCTTCGAAGATGATTCTCTGCTTCTCCGGCGGAATGCCGATGCCGGTGTCGCTGACGGAGAACTCGACCACCGCGGGAGCGGTGCCGAGGGTTGGGTGATCCTTGGTCCATCCACCCGTAGCGAGGCCCACATGCAGCCGCACGCCACCGTCGCCGGTGAACTTGAACGCGTTCGATAGCAGGTTCTTGAGCACCTGCAGAAGGCGCTTCGCGTCCGTGGTGATGGCGCGGCCGAGATGCGAGTCGAAATCCGTGGTGAACGAAAGCTTCCGTGCGTCCGCCTCGTGCCGGAAGTTGCGCTCGATGGTTTCGCGAAGGTGCGTGAACAGCAAGTCTTCGGAATCCACCGTCACGGTGCCCGACTCGATCTTGGACAGATCCAGGATGTCGCTGATCAGGTTGAGCAGGTCGGTACCGGCGCCGTGGATGGTCTTCGCGAACTCGACCTGCCGGTTCGACAGGTTCTTGTCCGCGTTCTCCGCGAGCTGCTGGCCCAGGATCAGGATGCTGTTGAGCGGCGTGCGCAGCTCGTGCGACATGTTCGCGAGGAACTCGGACTTGTAGCGCGAGGTGAGCGCCAGCTCCGCGGCCTTCTCTTCCAGCGCACGGCGCGCCAGCTCGATTTCCTCGTTCTTGCGCTCCACCTCGGCGTTCTGCTCGGCGAGCAGTTTCGCTTTGGTAGCGAGCTCTTCGTTGGTCTGCTGCAGCTCTTTCTGTTGCGTCTGAAGCTCGGTGGCGAGCTGCTGGGACTGTTTGAGCAGGCCCTCGGTACGCATCGTCGCTTCGATAGTGTTGAGCACCACGCCGATACTTCCGGTGAGCTGCTCGAGGAACGCCACGTGCGGCGCCGTGAACTCATAGAGTGATGCCAGCTCCACCACCGCTTTCACCTGCCCTTCGTAGAGCACCGGCAAGGCGATGATGTTTCGCGGGCGAGCCTGCACCAGGCCGCTGCGAACATGGATGGCATCTTCCGGAATGTCTTCCAGCAGAATGCGCTGACGATCCACCGCACACTGGCCGACGATGGACTCGCCTAGCCGGTAGCGGCGCGCTTCGCTGGCTTCGTGCGGATCCGCATAACCTGCGAGCTGCTTGAGATACGAGCTGCCGTTGGTGCCTTCCATTACGTACACGATGCCGTGCTGGGCATCGATGAGCGGGCACAGCTCCGACAGTAGCATCTGGCCTACCGCGACGAGGTCGCGCTGGCCCTGCATCATGCGGCTGAACTTGGCGAGGTTGGTCTTGA
>JBDTUL010000238.1:0-9024 GCA_040007735.1 Gammaproteobacteria bacterium
CGATGGAGGGCTCTTTGCCGGGCTGCGCCGAAGAGCCCTCCATCGCCGGGCGGCTAAGCAAAACATAGAGCGCCTCAGCTGTATGGGTCGCCCGCCAGTACAGTGCGTAATCTGTACCGGCCCCGCGTATCTGCCGCCTCGCTCGCATCGATCGTAACGTCACTCCACCTGAGGGAGAGTGCCATGTTCGATCCGACGCCTTACGCCACCTATTCGTTTGTCATGTCCATCACGCCTGGGCCGAACAACGTGATGCTCACCGCGTCGGGCGCGGCTTTCGGTTTCCGGCGCACCGTGCCTCATATCCTGGGAATTTCCGCGGGATGCGCGGTTCAGTTGGTGCTGGTGTGCGCCGGGCTCGGCACGCTGTTTCATCACTGGCCGGTGTTGCAGACCGTTCTTCAGTGGGTCGGCGCGGCCTATCTCGTTTACCTCGGCTGGAAGCTGCTGGGCAGCGGCGAAGTGCGCGCCGGGCACGCCGCGCAGCCGGTTGGGTTTCTCCACGCGGCGGCCTTTCAGTTCGTGAATCCGAAGGCGTGGGTGATGTCACTGACGGCGGTCGCGCTGTTCCTGCCCACGGATGTGAGTGTGCTGGCCGCGAGCGGCTACCTCGTGATGATGATGGTGCTCGTCAACCTGCCTTGTATCGCCGTGTGGGCCCTGTTCGGAACCTGGTTGCGAGGGTTCCTCACGAAGCCGGCGCGGCGAGCGGGATTCAACATCGCCATGGCGCTTGCGCTCGCCGCCACGGGCGTCATCATGGTGGTGTAAGCCCGCTTCGAGAGCGCCGCCTTGTTTGAGCTCACACGCCAGTCCGCCGTGCCGCTCGTCGACCAGATCGTCGAGCGAGTCACGAAGCTGATCCGTCACGGCCAGCTGCCGGAAGGCGCGCGCATTCCCTCGATTCGGAAGCTGGCCACGCTGGTGGGCGCAAGCCCCTTCACCGTGGTGGATGCGTACGACCGGCTGGTTGCGCGCGGGGTCATCGAATCCCGCGCGGGCCGTGGTTTCTTCGTGACGAAGCGCAGGTCGGTGGCGACGACCCTGCCGGTCATCGAAGCCTTGCCGGATCCCGGCACGGACGCCATGGCCCTGGCGAGTGCCAGCCTCAACACACCCAGCGAGATCATCGCTGCGGGCTCGGGATTCCTGCCCACGACTTGGTATGCGGAAGCGCTTCCCTCAAGTGTGATGACACGGCTCACGCATGCGCGCCGGCCGCAGGCGTGGATGCCCTGCCCGCCTCAAGGGCTCGCCGAGCTGCGCGAGCAACTCGCGGCGCGGCTCGTGCAACGGGGCATCGCGGTGGGCCCTGCAAACATCGTCACCACATTCGGCGCATCGCAAGCGTTTGATCTCATCGCACGCATACTCTTCGCGCCCGGCGACTCGGTGCTCGTCGAAGACCCGGGTTACTTCGTGCTGTTCGAACAACTGCGTGCGCATCATGTGAAATTGATTCCAGTGCCTCGCCTTGCGAACGGCCCGGACATCGAAGCGCTCGAAGCCGCGTGCCGCACGCACAGGCCACGTGCGTTCTTCACGCAAACGTTGCTTCAGAACCCGTCAGGGTCGAATACAGATCCAGCCATCTGTCATCGCGTGTTATCGCTTGCTGAGACGCACGGCTTCGCCGTCATTGAAGACGATGTCTACGGCGACCTTTACGAAGGCCCGGGCGTGCGGCTCGCGCAGATCGACGGGCTACGGCACGTCATCTACGTCGGCAGCTTTACCAAGCTCATGGGTCCGGCGTTGCGCCTGGGGTTCGTGGCGGCCGATCCGGCCATCGTCGCCCAGCTAGTCGAGCGCAAACTGCTGTCGGTGTTGTCTGGCTCCGCGCTGCTCGAAAGCCTGGTGTCGGACCTGCTCGACAGCGGCCGTTTCCTCCGTCACACAGACCTTGTGAAGACACGGCTCAACCGCATGCGGCGCGATGCGCGACGCGCGCTCGAATCGGCGGGCATCGAATTCGACGAGTCCGCAGGCGAAGGCATTTTTCTGTGGGGCCGGGTGCCCGAAGCGCTCGATGTCGATACGTTGGTCCGGCGCGCGCGGGACCACTCGATTCTGCTCGCAAGCGGGGCCTTGTTTTCCCCGGGCCGCTCCAACAACCAGCGGCTACGGTTCAACGCGGCGTACAGCGCCGCGCCTGAGCTCGTGCGATTTCTCACCGATTCGGTGCGCGCCGCCGCTTGAGGGCTGCGCGCCCCGGGCTACAAGGAAAATACGCCGCCGATGCGTCGCCGGCCCCTGAAAGGGTGCGGTAAACTTCCATCCAATGTTCAAGTTCCTGCCGCCGGCGACGCGCGCCATCATCGTCGCCAATGTCGTCATGTATGGGTTGGTTACGCTGGTCGACAGCGCTGCGCTCGACCGCCTCGCGTTGTGGCCCCTCGCCACCCCGTACTTCGCGCCGTACCAGATCGTCACGTACGCATTCCTTCACCAGGGCGTGGCGCACCTGTTCTTCAACATGTTCGCGCTCTACATGTTCGGCCGCTCGCTGGAGGAATTCTGGGGACCGCGCCGGTTTCTCGTGTTCTATTTCGCCTCGGTCATCGCGGCCGGCGCGGCGCAGCTTATCGTCACCTCGCTCACCCATTCGCTGTCTCCAACGGTTGGCGCATCCGGTGGGGTTTTCGGCGTCCTTCTCGCCTTCGCGCTGTATTTCCCCACCCAGCGCATCACCCTGCTGTTCCCTCCGATTCCGATGCCGGCATGGCTGTTCGTCTCCCTGTATGGCGTTCTGGAGCTCGTGATGGGCGTGACGAACACGCAGGCCGGCGTTGCGCACTTCGCGCACCTGGGCGGCATGGTGGGCGGCGCGCTGGTGATTGCGTACTGGCGCATTGCCGGCCGGGATCGCAACAGGCTGCGCCGGTTCTGAGGCCGGCCCCGGGCTGCATTAACTTTCCGTCATTCCTGACTTCCGGTGCGGCCGCGCCGCGAATAACGGAAGCGCGCCTTGAATGAGCGCGGCGGGCCGTTCAGAATCCCGCGCCCGGAAGATCGGGAACTTTTTCCCGCCGCCCCTCTCTAGAGCGCCATCGCATGATCAAGACGGAACACCTGAGCAAGCGCTACGAGTCACTCACGGCGGTAGACGACGTGAGCTTCGAGGTTCGTCCGGGCGAAGTGCTCGGCTTCCTCGGGCCGAACGGCGCGGGCAAAACCACCACCATGCGCATGCTCGCGGGGTTCATTTCCCCGAGCAGCGGCAAGGCCAGCATCTGTGGCCACGATATCGAGACCGATACGCTCGCCGCCAAGGCCAGCATCGGCTATCTCCCGGAAGGCGCACCCAGCTACGGCGAAATGACGGTGTATGCGTTCCTCGAATTCATCGCGGAGCTGCGCAAACTCTCGGGCGAACAGCGCAAACAGCGGCTCGGGTATGTCATCGGGCGCCTGCAGCTCGAGCGCGTGCTCTCGCAAACCATTGAGACGTTGTCCAAAGGATTCCGTCGCCGCGTCGGGCTGGCACAGGCGCTGATGCACGACCCGCCGGTGCTCATTCTCGATGAGCCGACGGATGGTCTCGACCCCAACCAGAAGCACGAAGTGCGCACGCTCATCAACGAGATGGCGCGCGACAAGATCATCATCATCTCCACGCACATCCTCGAAGAGGTGGATGCGGTGTGCACGCGCGCCATCATCATTGCGCGCGGCAAGGTTGTCGCAGACGACACGCCGCAGGGTCTCGCCACCCGCTCCCGCTATCACAACGCCGTGTCGCTGAAGCTCGAGCGCCCGGAACAGCTGGCCGCCGCGAAGAACGCCATCGAGGCGCTGCCGTCGGTGCAGTCCGTAGAAGTCAGCGAGCGCGAGGGCAGCCTCACCGCGCTCCCGAAGTCCGGCGCCTCGATACTGGATTCGCTGAACGACCTCGCCGCACGTCAGGGCCTCAAGCTCAAGGAACTGCACCTGGAGTCGGGCCGGCTGGACGAAGTCTTCCGCACCATTACAGCCTGAAAGCTGGCGTGGGGAATCTCCTAATCTTGCGGCGCCTTGCGCCGCTATCCGCCCCGGGTCGCTTTGCGATCCCGGTTGAACCCCGGGCGCAGCCCGTGAAGAGGTTTCGATGGGCAACGTAGGGATCATCCTGCGTCGTGAGCTGCGTAGCTACTTTGCAACGCCGCTCGCGTACGTATTCATTCTCATCTTCCTGGTGCTCGCGAATGCGTTCACGTTCTACCTGGGCGGGTTCTACGAGCGCGGCCAGGCCGACCTCGCACCGTTCTTCAACTTCCACCCGTGGCTGTATCTCTTCCTGATACCGGCCATCTCGATGCGGCTGTGGGCGGAAGAGCGCAAGAGCGGCAGCATCGAGCTGCTGATGACCCAGCCCATCACGTTGTGGCACGCGGTGCTCGGCAAGTTCTTCGCGGCCTGGATTTTCACGGCGCTCGCCATCGCCCTCACTTTCCCCCTTTGGATCACGGTCAACTACCTGGGGAGCCCGGACAACGGCGCCATTTTCGCGGCGTACGTGGGCAGCATTCTGCTCGCGGGTGGGTTTCTGGCCATCGGGTCGTGCATGTCTGCGCTCACGCGCAACCAGGTCATCGCGTTCATCATGGCGGTGGTCGTGTCGTTCCTGTTCCTGCTCGCCGGCTACCCGCTGGTGCTGGATGTGTTCAGCACCTGGGCGCCGCAGCTGCTCGTGGATGCCGTTGCGTCGCTATCGTTCCTGCGCCACTTCGAATCCATCGCCAAGGGCGTCATCGACATTCGCGACCTGCTCTACTTCGCAATGCTCATCGCGTTCTTCCTGCTGGCTACGGCCATCGCGCTCGACGTCCGGAAAGCCGAGTAACCCCCTATGACGAAGCGATCCACTCTCGGAGGCGGCGCATTGATTGCGCTCGCACTGCTGTTCATCGGCCTCACCATCCTGTTCGCCCACCTGTTCCGCGGCTGGCGCGTCGACCTGACGCAGAACGGCCTGTACACCACGGCGCCGGGCACGGAACGCATCCTCAAAGGTTTGAAAGAGCCCGTTAACCTGTATTTCTTCTATAGCGAGAAGGCGGCCTCGACGCTGCCCGAGCTGAAGACATACGGCACGCGCGTGCGTGAGTTGCTCGAAGAGCTGGCCGCCCGCTCGAACGGCAACCTGCGTCTTTCCATCATCGATCCCCAGCCGTTCTCTGAGGATGAAGATCGCGCCACGGAACTGGGCGTGCGCGGCGCGCCCGCAGGGCCCGGTGGGCAGAACCTGTACTTCGGCCTCGCCGGCACCAACTCTACGGATGGGAAGGAAGCCATCGAGTTCTTCGACCCACGCAAGGAGGAATTCCTCGAGTACGACGTAGTGAAGCTGGTCCACCAGCTCTCGAACCCGAAGAAGCCCGTTGTCGCCTGGATGTCGAGCCTGCCCATGGGCGGCCCGGCCATGTTCGACCAGCAAACGGGCCAGCCGCGCGACCCGCCGCTGGTTTACTCGCAGGCCGAACAGCTCTTCACCGTTCGTTCGGTGCCGCTCACGGCCACCGCCATCGATGCAGATGTGGACGTGCTGGTGCTGGTTCATCCGAAAGGCCTTACGCCCGCCACGCAGTTCGCCATCGACCAGTACGCGCTTCGCGGCGGCAAGATCCTGATGTTCGTGGACCCGGTGGCGGAGTCGGACCAGTCCGGCGCCGACCCGCAGAATCCCATGGCGCAGATGCAGGCGAACAAGTCCTCAGACCCCGGCCCGCTGCTCGCGGCCTGGGGTGTGGACTTCAACCCGCATGAAGTGGTCGGCGATCTCGAGCACGCGCTGCAGGTGTCGCTGCGCCAGGGCGAACAGCCGGTGCGGCATCTGGGCATCCTCGGTCTCGATGCGAGCACGTTCAATCCGAAAGATGTGGTGGCCGCCGGGCTCTCCACCGTGAACGTTGCGACCATGGGCTACCTCAAGCCGCGCAAGGGCGCGCAGACGAAGTTCGAGCCGCTCATTCAATCGAGCACGCAATCGGGCATCCTGCCCACCGAGCGCTTCGCGATGCTGTTCGACCCTGCAACCTTGCAGGATGGGTTCAAGCCCACGGGGCAGCGCTATGCCCTCGCAGCGCGCGTCACGGGCAACGTCACCACTGCGTTTCCGAAAGGCGCGCCGGCCGGTGCTGCCGCTCCGGCGGGGGGTGCATTGAAGGCCTCCGCGAAGCCGCTGAACCTGCTCGTGTTCGCGGACACCGATTTGCTCATGGACTATCTCTGGGTCCGCAAGCAGAACTTCTTCGGGCAGCAGGTTTCGCAGGCGTGGGCGAACAACGGCGACATGGTTGCCAATGCGCTCGATAACCTGGCGGGCAGCACCGACCTCATCAGTGTTCGCGGCCGTGCCACGTTCACGCGTCCGTTCGATCGCGTGGAAGGCCTGCGCCGGGATGCGGAAACGCGCTTCCGCGCCACGGAGCAGCAGCTCGAGGGCGAGCTGCGGACCACCGAAGAGAAACTCACTACGCTTGAATCCAAGCGCAACGACAAGTCGTCGCTGATCCTGTCGCCCGAGCAGGAACAGGAGCTCGAGCGCTTTCAGCAGGAAAAACTCCGCATTCGCAAGGATCTGCGCGGCGTGCGCCTCGGCCTGGACCAGAACATCACGCGGCTCGGCAACGTGCTCAAGATCGTGAACATCGTCGTGGTGCCGTTGCTGTTCGCGCTGCTCGCCGTAGCGTTCGGATACTGGCGGCGGCAGAAGCGCGTGGACTATGCGCCTTCGTTACCCGTCACTTCGGGTGAGCCGCAGAAGGAGGCTGGCGCATGATGAGTCAGCGTCGCGTCTACGGTTTGCTCATCG
The DNA here is from genome assembly GCA_040007735.1 of Gammaproteobacteria bacterium. Taxonomy (GTDB): domain Bacteria; phylum Pseudomonadota; class Gammaproteobacteria; order Steroidobacterales; family Steroidobacteraceae; genus JADGHX01. The sequence continues at coordinate 6,794 of JBDTUL010000238.1, forward strand.
CGGCAGTGGTGGTGATTGCTCTCGCGGTGTGGATCTCTGCTTCGCGAAAGCACGGCGATGGCGCCAGCAGTCTCGCAGGGCATCCGGTGCTCGAAGGGTTGAAGCCGGCGTTGAACGACGTCACTGAGATTCGAGTGGCGAAAGGCGACGGCACGCACGTCACGCTGCGCAAGGGCGCGTCTGACTGGCAAGTCGGTGAGCGCGAGTACTCAGCGGATTCCGGCAAGGTGCGCAAGCTGCTGCTGGATTTGGGTTCCCTGCAAGTCGTCGAGGAAAAAACTCGGGATCCGGCGAGCTACTCGCGCATTGGCGTGGAGGATGTGAATTCGCCGAAGGCCACCGGCACGAAGGTTGAAGCGGTTACGGCGAAGAAAGTTTACGCGCTCATCGTGGGCAAGCCTGCAGGCATGAAGTCCACGTATGTGCGTGCGGCCGGCGCGCCTGTCAGCATGCTCGCTTCGCCGTCCATTGCGGCCGATGCGGATCCGAAGCGGTGGCTTGCGAACACGCTCGTCGACATCCCCGAGGCCCGCATCAAGGATGTGGCGGTGATGCCGGCATCGGGGCCCGCGTATTCGATTACGCGCGAGAAGAAAGAGCAGACCGATTTCACGGTGACGAACATTCCGAAGGGACGCGAGCTGTCGAGCCCCGGCATGGGCGCCGCTGCCGCGGGAGACCTGGCGTCGGTGACGCTGGATGATGTGCGCCATGCGCCGGCTGCTGAGGCGACTGCGGCGGCGAACGCGGCTGGGAAGCCGGCGGGGCCAGCGACTGCCAGCGCTTCAGTTGGTAAGGCGGCGGCGCCAGCGGCCAACGCGGCTAGCGGCAAGGCAGCGGGCAAAGCGGGTGCCAGCGGCGCGGCCGCCAAAGCTTCGGCACAGAGCGCCACCTTCCGCACGTTCGACGGGCTCGAGCTGCAGGTCGATGGCGTGAAGGACGGCGACCGTCACTACATCGCCATCGCGCCCCGCTCCACCGCGAAGGAAACCGCCACGGAAGCGCAGGAACTGGAAGCGCGCCTCAAGGGATGGCAGTTCGAGATTCCCGCGTACAAATACGATGCGTTCTTCCGGCCGCTGGAAGAACTGCTGAAGCAGCCCGAGCCCAGGCCCGATGCGAAAGGCGCTAAAAAGCCCGCAGCCGGTAGCCCGCTCCAAATGGGCGCGCCCGGTCGCCCGAATTTTCCCTCTTCGCCGATGCCGGGTAGTCACCCCTAGCGGATTGGCGGATTGGCCGATTGGCCGGTCTGCTGATTTGCTAATTGTTCGATTGAGACGCTCCCAGCCGCCGGGCGATTGAGGGCTCTTCAATCCGGATCCCGGAGCCCTCAATCGCCGGGCGGCTGAGAGCAGCATCACCGCCACCGCCGCCGCGGCGCCGCCGCGTGCCGAACCAAAAATCCGCTACGCGACCCACATAGCCCGCTCGTTGGCGGCCCATCGCCCCCCCTCGCTATACTCAAACCGTAAATCGAATCCATTCGAAAAATCAGGACCTTCAAAGCATGAGCATCGCAGTACGCGAGATCGCGCGTCCGGACCCCGCCTCCGTGCAGGCGCTGGGCGAATATGGGGTCGCCACCGCGCACGAAGCGCAAGGTCGCACGGGCTTGCTCGCGGCCTACATGCGCCCCATCTACTCCGGCGTCACGCTGGCAGGCCCGGCGGTGACCGTGCTCGCCCCTCCCGGCGACAACTGGATGATTCACGTTGCTGTGGAGTTGGTGAAGCCCGGTGACGTGCTGGTCGTGGCGCCGAGCTCGCCGTGCCAGGACGGGTACTTCGGCGACCTGCTCGCCACCTCGCTCATGGCGCACGGTGTTCAAGCACTCGTCATCGATGCAGGCGTGCGGGACGTGGCCACGCTCACCCAGATGAAATTCCCGGTGTGGAGCAAGGCAATCTTCGCGCAGGGCACAGTGAAAGCGAGCCTCGGCTCGGTGAACGTGCCCGTGATGTGCGCGGGCCAACGCATCGAGCCAGGCGACGTCATCGTCGCGGATGACGACGGCGTGTGCGTCGTGCCGCGCGCGGACGCTGCGAAAGTCGCGGAAGCTTCGAAGAAGCGCGCGGCGCTCGAGGAAGACAAGCGCAAGCGCCTCGCCTCCGGTGAGCTGGGCCTCGACATCTACAAGATGCGCGAGAAGCTGGCGGAGATGGGACTCAAGTACCGGTGAACGGCATCGCGCGGCATCGGGTTTCCACCGCTCTCATTCATGGCGAGACCGG
>JBDTUL010000239.1:0-9020 GCA_040007735.1 Gammaproteobacteria bacterium
GGTCTTCGAGCCCGAGTTTCATGATGTGGATGAATTGCTGGAACGAGTGTCCCGCGGAATCCTTCCGTGGACGCAGCTCAACGATATCGGCGCAACCATTCAGCGAAGCGTGCGAGCAAGCGAAGCGCTCGAGCGTTATGTGCTGGACCTTTGGGAAGCCACCCAGAATCCGGAGAAGTTCGGCGTGCGCATCGAAGGCGTCGACATGCGCAAGCTGATTCTGGCGGGCGCCAGTCCCCGGGGCATGATGGCGCTCACGCGAGCCGCACGCGTGGTTGCGTGGCTTGCCGGGCGAACCCATCTCATCCCCGCGGACATTCACAGTGTCGCGCCGTCGGTGCTCGGCCATCGCGTGTTCTTCACCCCGGTGTACGAATTGCGTCGTTCAGAGATTGCCGAGCAACTCGTGACGCAGATTCTCGAAAAGGTCCCGACTCCGCGCGCGTCATGAGCGGTGCTCACGAGTTTCACTACCGGCTGCCGCGCCGGGTGAGTGGATGGCGGCCCGGGGCGCATCCCGGGTCGAGTCTCGGGGGCGGGCAGGAGTTCGTGTCGCACATGAGCCTGTACGACCGCCCCGATCCACGTCGGCTGGATTTGCGTGCGAGTCTGCGGAGCCTTCGCGGAGACTGGCTGGTTCGCGTAAACAGGCAGCGCGCCAGTGTGGCGGTTCATGTCGTTGCGGATGTTTCCGCGTCCATGCGGTTCGGTTCGGCCGCGCAGAAGATTGAAGTGGCCGCGGACTTCGTGGAAGCGCTGAGCCGCAGCGCCTATCGCTCGGGCGATTCGCTCGGCATGGCCGCGTTCGACCGCGAAGAGCGGCGCGACCTGTTTGTCCCGGCGTTGGTGAGCCGCGGCATGGGCAGTGTCATGGCGTCTCTGCTGAGGGAAAGCCAAGGGGCGGCTGGCGGCATCGAAGGGCTGGAGGAGGTGGTGCAACACCTTGCCGGACGCGAGGGGCTCATCTTCATAGTGTCCGACTTCCACTGGCCGCTGGATCGGTTGGGTGCGGCGCTTGATCTGCTTGCGCACGCGTATGTGGTGCCGATCATTGTTTGGGATCCGGCTGAGACGCAGCCACCTGAGCGGGACTCGCTCGCGATCGTTCGAGATTCGGAGACCGGGGCAGGGCGGGCGTTGTGGGTGCGGCCGAAGTTGCGTGTGCAGTGGCTGGAGTCCGTCGCGCAGCGTAGAGCTGAGCTCGGCGAGCTGTTAGCTGCCCGGCATATTCGGCCGTTCTATGTTGAGGGAGGTACATTCGATAGCGAGGCGATGTCGAAGTACTTTTTCGAGGCGGCGACGTGAGGGGGCGCATTCTCTTCGTTTGGGTGACTGTGGTGCTGGCTGGCGGCAGCACGTTCGCCCAGCAGGCGGCGCCGCCGGAATTGCCTGCATCGCCAGTAACCGCATCTGCCTCTGCCTCTACGCCTGCAGCCACCGCAATCAATCGATCTGTCGCCGCCACGGTCCAGCAGCCGCGACCGTTTGGATATGTGATTGGAGATCTGCTGACGCAGCGGGTGCTGCTCGAGAGCCAGGGCCACGCCTTCGAGCCGGCTTCGTTACTCGCCGACGGACGTGTTGGCGCGTGGTTCGAGCGGCGCAGTTCTCGCATAGAGACTCGGGCCGATGGACGACGCTGGCTCGCAGTTGAATATCAGGTGATCAATGCACCGTTGGCACTGATGAGTATTCGCCTGCCAGCGTGGGAACTGAAAGCGAAGTCGGACGGCGAGGTGCTGCGCATTCCTGCGTGGGATGTCAGTGTTAGTCCCCTTACTGCGCCAGCGGCGCCGGGCGCTTCATCCGGAGACGCCACGGCGGACGCAGCAGTTGCGGCGGAATCTCGCGCGTCAGCGGGTTCATCGCCCGCGGGGCCGCAGGGAGAGCAGACCGGCGCCAATTCTCAAGTTAACGGCAACGGCGTTCATCTTCGACCCGATCAACCGGCTCCAGTTATTCCCACTGCAGCAACCAAGAGGCGCCTCGCGCTCTGGTTAGCGGTAACTCTCATCACGCTCGCCTCCTGGCTAGGCTGGCTGCTCTGGCGCAACCACCTAACGGCATCGAATCAGCCGTTCGCGAAGGCCTATCGGGAGATCAGGCACGCAGACGACAACGCGCCAGAGGCGTGGCAGTCCTTGCATAGAGCGTTCGACCGCACCGCCGGCCGCGTCGTGCAACCGGAATCGCTACACGAGTTGTTCAGCCGGGCACCATACCTGCAGCCGCTGCGCGCGCAGATCGAGCGGTTCTACATTCAATCGAGCGACAAGTTCTTTGGTAACGTGCGGCTAGGGGCTGCGGCGGAGTCAACAGACGCAGCGCGCGCGACAGCCGCCGCGGGGTCCTCAGTTGCGGCCGACATCGTCTCCCCTCGCGCCCTGAGCAACGACCTCCGGCGCCTGGAAAAGCGACACGAACGATGACCCGCACATTCGATTTCGCGCTTCCGTGGGTGCTGTTACTGCTGCCGTTGGCACTGCTGCCGCTCTTGCCCGGCCGGCGCGACGTACTGACCTTTTCCTGGACTCAGTTGTTGCCCAGGGATCGCTTGGGCCAACTAGCGGGTTTGTTATGGCGCGCCTTCGCCGCAATCGCCATCGCAAGCATCGTATTGGGCCTTGCTGAGCCAGGCCGTCCGGAAACGCAAATCGCGCGCACAGGCAAGGGTGCTGAGATCCTCGTGCTGATGGATCGCAGCCGAAGCATGGACGAGCGCATGCTCCCCAGCGACTGGCGCACGATCGATCCGCTCAGTCTGCTTCATCAGATGTCGCGGGGTCCGCAGAAAGCGCAGGTCGCTCGCACGTTGCTATCGAAGTTTGTTACACAGCGTCCCGACGATCGGTTTTCCCTCATGTTCTTCAGCACGCGCCCGCTGAACGTCATGCCGTTCACGCAGCACGACGAAGCGATTCAGGCAGGAATCTCGGCAGGCGGCGTCGGCCGCGGTCTCGCCGAAACCAATGTCGGCAAGGCGCTCATTGCGTCCATCGATTCGTTCGAGCGACGTGCGTACACCGGCAGCAGAATCATTTTGCTGGTGTCGGATGGGGGGACGCAGCTCGACGACCCCACCCGCCGTCGTATCAAGGCCGGGTTGCTTCGAAACCGAATCGCTTTGTACTGGATCTATCTGCGTACCTACAACAGCCCGCCGCTGGATTCCGCCGATCCCAAGCTCGAAGCGATCGGGGAAGTGGCTCTGCATCGATTCTTTCTGAGCCTTTCGACGCCGTATCGTGCTTATCAGGCGGAGGTGGAGGAGGACCTGGCCAAGGCGGTTGCCGACGTGGGGCAGCAGCAGAATTTGCCTTTGGAGTTCATGGAGCAGATTCCGCGGCAGGATTACAGCCGGCGGTTTATTGCGGCTGGGGCATTGGCTTGTCTGATGTTGCTGGGTTATCGGGGTGTGTTGTTGAGGAGTTGGAGATGAGGAGGCGAACGGGGCATGGGATTTTTGCCGGTGTTGCGCTTGGGTGTGCGGTGTTGGCGGGGTATCAGGGGTTTCGGCTTGTTCAGGCTCGTAGCGTTAATGAGGCCATTGCGGCGTTTGACGCAGCCAAAGATCAGGAGCCCTCAATCGCCGGGCGGCTGAAGAGCGCGGCTGCGGCGCCAGAAGACAAAGTGCCTGGCGACGCGCCCGGCGGCGCGGCTGGCGATGCGGCTGGCAATGCGGCTGGCGATGCGGCTGGCGATGCGGCGAGCGACGTGCCTGGCTCCCTCAGCAGTCACATCCCCGAAGCACAGTTCGCTCACGCCCTCGCGCTGGCGCGCGGCGGCGATCCCGACGCAGCGTTCAAGGCTTACAAAACCATCGCTCAGGGAAGTCGCGCCGATCTTCGCGTAGCCGCGCTCTACAATATTGGCAATCTGCACATGCGTGAGGCGGCGAGAAAGGGCGCTGACGATCCGACCCAGCTGCTGCCGCTCGTGGAGTTGGCCAAGCAAAGTTACCGGGATGTGCTCCGCGAGCAACCAGGCAATTGGGACGCTCGCTACAACCTGGAACGAGCGCTCCAGCTTGCTCCCGAAGTGGAAGACGTTCCCGTTGAAGAGGAAGAGACAGATGCTCCCGAAGAGCATGTCAGCAGCACCCTGCAAGGCGCGAAGATGGATCTTCCATGAAGGCCGGCCTGTTCGACAAGAACTCCCGCTCCATCGTGCTGGCACTCATCCTGCTGATCGTAGCCACGATCGTTCCGCCGCTCAACCTTCCGCGGAACACCTTCGACTACATTGTGATCTTCGACATCAGCCAAAGCATGGGTGTCGAGGATTACGAACTCGCCGGCGCGCCCGTCAGCCGGCTCGACTACGCACGCGCCGCTACACGAACCGCGCTTCGCCAGCTCCCGTGCGGGTCGAAAGTAGGGTGGGGTATCTTCGCCGAGTATCGGGCGCTGCTTCTGCTGTCCCCGGTCGAAGTCTGCGGCAATTACAACGACCTTCTGGCTTCCCTGGACAACATCGATGGCCGCATGCGCTGGGGCAATGCCAGCGAGATTACGAAAGGCGTGTACTGGTCCATGCGCGCCGCGAAAGACGTGGAAGGCCGGCCGAGCGTGCTCTTCATAACGGATGGCCAGGAAGCGCCTCCTCTCGACCCTGACAATCCACCGCAGATGTTCGACGACCTGAAACCCGGTGAGCTCAATGGCTGGCTGATGGGTGCAGGCGGCGAAACGCCGCAACGCATCCCCCGCATCGACGACAACGGCCAGCGAGTGGGTTTCTGGAAATCCTACGAGGTGCTGCAGCGGTTTGGAGGTGGAACTTCCGAGGACCCGAGCGCTCAGCCGCGCGAGCATGTTTCCGCGATACACGAGAGCCATCTCAAACAGTTGGCGCGGCAGGTGGGGTTCGGCTACATGCGGCTCTCCGGCCCCGCATCCATCAGCGAAGCGATGCGGGACAGTCGTTTCGCGCGTCGCACGCTCGCTCCCACCGAAGTGTTCTGGGTGCCGGCATTGCTTGCGCTGATTTTGTTGGCGTTGCGCTTCAGGCCGGCGCTGAACGCAACCGGCTCGTTCGGCGCAACCCGTGCCGCGCGGTATTCGGCCGGCGCTCGGGCAGCGCGCTCGTCGCTCGAACGCGAGCGTCTCGCAAGAGGTACCCTGCAAGTTCCATCGACTCCGGGGCCCGCAGAATGAAGTGTCCTCTCGTAGCAACCCTGCTACTCGCCGCTGTCACGTCAACCGCCTGGGCCGAAAATCGCACTACCGCCGGTGACGTGCTGGGCGAACCACCCACGCTGATCACACTCGGCATTGAATGGGCGATCGAGGGCGACGACAACCGAAATTCACACGTCGCACTGGCGTACCGAAAGGTCGGCGCTGCGAGGCCGGCATGAAGGAAATCGCGGGAGCGAAGGGCCTTACCGTAAAGCACTCCCGCTTCGAAAACGTGGGCACTGCGGTGCATTCGGACTGGTCCGGCTCCAGCGGCTTCTACATTGCGGACAACGACATGCTCGGGCGCGAATCGCTCGACTATGTCTTCACCCGGTACGGCATCAAGCCCTGGGTGGATCGCCCGGACTTCGAATCACGCGGCAAGATGAAGTCGTTCTACGCGGTGTCCGTCTACGGGCAGGGGCACGTCATGGCGTACAACCGCGTGCTTGGGTTTCACGATGGGCTCGATCACGCCACGTACGGCAGGTTAAGATTCACGGCGAGCCTTCGGGCATTTACTACCTGAGCAACACGTACGTGGGCGAATTCAAGCAACTGACTCCAGCTTCCAATATGTATTCGCGCTTGCGCAAGGCGGCTGTAGCCGTCGATGCCGGCGCGGAACTGCCGAACATTACCGATGGCGTCACCGGGAAGGCCCCTGACCTGGGGGCTTACGAATATGGCGCGCCGCTGCCCCATTACGGTCCGCGGCCTTGAGGATGCTTGCCTCGCCAGCCGCGCTTCTGATCTTCGTCCTGACCATTGTCGTCAGCCTCATCGGGTTCTCCCAGCCGAAACTGGTGCAGCGGGCGATGCTTCGGCCCTATCGGCTGGTGCGCGAGCGTGAGTATGAAAAGCTCATCACCAGCGGGTTCGTGCATGCGGATGCGAGCCACCTCATCCTCAACATGCTCACGTTCTACTTTTTCGCGTTCCCGCTGGAGCGCGCGATCGGGTCGTTGAGGTTCGTGTCGCTGTATTTCATCGGCATGGTGTTGAGCGAGATGGCCACCTGCGTCAAGCACCGCAACGACCCGAACTACGCATCCCTGGGCGCCTCCGGCGCCATCATGGCGGTGCTGTTTGCGTCGATTGTTTATTTTCCGCAGATGAAGCTGTTCATTTTGCCGATTCCGTTTCCGATTCCGGCGCCGCTGTATGCGGTTGGGTATTTGGCTTACAGCTATTGGGCGGCCCGGCGGGGCACCGGGAACATCAACCACGATGCGCACATTGGTGGGGCGCTTACCGGGCTGGCGTTTGTTGCTGTGACGGACCCGGGGGCGATTCAGCGGTTGATGGCAATGGTGTTTTGACCAATTGATTTGCTCTCAATCGCCGGGCGGCTGAGAGCGTTTCAATTTGGGCAAGCGCTAAGCGCTGAACACTCAGCGCGGAGCATTGAGCGAAGATTTACGCCAACGTATGAAATACGTGGTGCACGTCATCATCCTGCTCGAGCTTGTCGATGAGCTCGAGCACTTCGGCGGCCTGCGCTTCGGGTAGCTCGGTGGGCACCGAGCACAAGTATTCGTGTTCCGCGGAAAGCGGCTGCACCTTGCGGGCTTCGAGCGCTTCCTGGAGCTTGCCGAAGTCGGCGAAGGCACAGCGGATCACGATCTGCGGCTCGCCTTTCTCGCCGGTGCCTTCGCCCATTTCCTCGAGGCCGTGGTCGATGAGGTAGAGCTCCAGGTCGTCCTGGTCGATGCCGGCCGGGTCCAGGCGGAAGACGCCCATCTTGGTGAACAGGAAACTGACGCTGCCCGCGGTCGCGAGGTTGCCACCGCCCTTGGTAATGAGGTGCCGTACCGAGGCCACGGTACGCGTCGGGTTGTCCGTGGCGGTTTCCACCAGCAACGCCACGCCGTGCGGGGCGTAGCCTTCGTACATCACCTGTGCGTAATTGGCGGCGTCCCGCCCCGAGGCGCGCTTGATGGCGGCCTCGATGCGATCTTTCGGCATGTTCACGGCACGTGCGTTCTGGATGAAGCGGCGCAGGGTCGGGTTCGCGGCGGCGTCCGGCCCCCCGGCCTTGACGGCCATCGTGATGTCCTTGGCGATGCGGGCGAACTGCTTCGCCATGCGGTTCCACCGCGCGAACATCGTGTGCTTTCTGACTTCGAAGATGCGTCCCATGAGGCGTCCGGAAGCGGCAGCAGGGTGCCGGGGGCGCTAATGGTACATGTTCCCGGTCAATTGAATCCTTCCAAGCCGCCCCGGCGATTGAGGGCTTCCGGGTCGTGGCTGCGCAAGCTTCAAGAAGCCCTCAATCGCCGCGCGGCTGAGGAGTGAATCCTTTTAGTTCAGCGCCGGGCGGCCAAGGAGAGGAGGTCCTTTGGGCTCACCGCGTCGGCGCGGCAGGCGCCGGCACCGGTGCCGGCGTCTCATCCTCATCGGGACTCACCGACACTCCCGCGTCCCGCGACATGGTGACGTTGTACATGCTGCGGAAGGCTCGCCACTTGCCTTCCGTGCGGCGCCAGACATTTAGGTATTCGCCGTATTCGACATCCACGCCGCTGCGAACGTTGCGCACGCGATAGGTGCCTTGCTCGATGGCCAGGTCGCCCTGCGCGAGGCTCACGCTGGTGTCCGTATCGAAAGAGATATCGCGTTCGACCTGGTCTTTGAAGAACGCCGTGATCGCCGCCTTGCCACGAACGACCGCTGCATCCTCCGGGAGAATCTCCGCATCGTCGGTGTACACGGCGACACACGCATCGATGTCGCCGCGGGTGAAGGCGTTTTCCAACGCACTGGTTACCGATTCGGGTAGCGGCTCGTCTTTGGTTTGGCAGCCCCCGAGCGCGACGCCGAGCACCGACATCAGAACCATCGCAAGACTTGCTGTTCGCTGTGTCATCACTCCCTCGACATGAGTTCCGCGCCCACCCTGGCGGCGGAGGAATCATACAGCGATATCAGCCCCGATCGAGCTTCTCGCTTAAATTACTGCACTGCGGGACTACTCTATATATATAGGGGCTGCTTGCCGCTACCGGCCGGTCACGGGATGAGCGTAGTGAAAGGGAGGAGTGAACAGCGCGGGATAAGCATCGTAGGCCACGGATTGCGGCATATCCGGCGGGTAGTTCGGGAACGGCGCGAACATTCCAGCCGAATGCTTCGCCCAGCCCTCGTTGTAGTTGGTGTAGTACGTCTGGTAGCCGTGCAGGTTTTTGTACTTCCAGACGCCGCCTTCTTTTACGAACGTGTTCTCGTAGATTCCTTCGCCCCATTGGGCGGAGCGATCCACTTGGCCGTACATGACAAACAGGCGGGTGCGCATCTGCGCGGTGGTGCCGTCGGGTGAGATGGTGACGATCGGCTGCAGCTGCATGTGGTTGAACAGCGAGCCGGCATGCGGCGCGCCGAGCCGCCGCATGTACTCATAGATTCGATCGCGGCCGATGAACACGCCGCGGCCCAGGATTTCGAGGACGGAGTTCTCGGTGAACAGGGCGGAGATGGCGTCCTGCATCGATTTATCGACATAGAAGCCGTAGCTCGAGTTGAGGTTCTCGACGTCTACGGCGGACTGCAGGCGATCCACCTGCAGCTCCAGCGCGCGGACCTGCGCCTCGAGCTCAGCGACCGTCTTTGGGGGCGGTTTTTTCAAGGCACCGGCACCAGCATCAGTTGTCGCAGTGTCGAACGTATACGAACTGCTAACCGGGTTCTCATAGTGGAACGGCGGTGTGAACTGAGCGGGGTAGGGCTGGTACTTCACGCTGGAGGGCTTGTCGGGGCGCACGCTCGACTTGCCGTAGCGAAGTGCTCGGGGCGTGTCTCGCTCACAATCCGACGCTCGACCACGCTCGGGCCCGGGCGTTT
>JBDTUL010000240.1:0-9020 GCA_040007735.1 Gammaproteobacteria bacterium
CGCCGGTGCGGCATCTCGCCGGCTGGCCTCACGTGGTGCGCATTCGCCGCATGCTCGGCCTGTTCGCGTTCTTCTACGCGGTGCTGCACTTCATGATCTACCTGGGACTCGACCAGGAGTTCAACTTCGCGGGCCTGGGCAAGGACATCCTGAAGCGCCCGTACATCACTATCGGATTCACCGCGCTGCTGATGCTGATTCCGCTGGCGGTCACATCCACCAACCGCATGATGCGTCGGTTGGGAAGGCGCTGGCAGACGCTGCACAGGCTGGTCTACGTGATCGCCATTCTGGGTGTGTGGCATTACTACTGGCAGGTGAAGCGAGACGTGCGCGAGCCGCTCATCTACGCCTGTATTCTGGCGGTGCTGCTGGGATATCGGGTGATGCGCAGTCTGCGAAAGCGCGCGGCGGCAAGCGCCGCGGCGCCCCCGGCGCGCGTTACATCGACGACCGGACCGTCCACAGCTCCGGAAAGAACTTGAGCTCCAGCGCCTTGGCCAGGTAAGACACGCCGGCCGTGCCGCCCGTGCCGGGCTTGTAGCCGATGATGCGCTCCACGGTCTTCAGGTGGTGGCAGCGCCAGAGCTGGAATTTCTGGTCGAGATCGATGAGCCGCTCGGCGAGCTCGTACAGATCCCAGTCTTTCTCGGCATTGTGGTAGACGCCGAGCCACGCGCCGGCCACTTGTTTGCTGGCCTCGTACGGCTCGCTGAAATTACGCGCCAGGTGCGAGTCCGGAATGCCGTAGCCGCGCCGGCTGAGAAGACGCAGCACCTCGTCATACAGCGAAGGCGCATCGAGCGTGTTCTGGAGCGCTTTCTGGCCTTCAGGGTCGCGCCCGTGCACGGCCACCATCGCCGCATGTTTGTTCCCGAGCATGAACTCCAGCAGGCGGTACTGAAGCGACTGGAAGCCGGAGGAGCGCCCGAGTGCGTTTCGGAACGAGGAGTACTCGGCGGGCGTCATGGTCGACAGCACATCCCACGTCGCCGTGAGCTGCGTCTGCACGCGCGAAATCCGGGCGAGCATCTTGAACGACGGGTCCAGTTCGTCCTTGCGCACGCAGGCCATCACACCGTTGAGCTCGTGCAGGAACAGCCGCAACCAGAGCTCCGAGGTCTGGTGCACGATGATGAACATCATCTCGTCGTGCTGGAACGTCAGCGGCTTCTGCGCATCCAGCAGCTTGTCGAGATGCAGATACTCGCCATAGGACAATGACGAGCCGAGCTCCCAGTGAATGGGCTCGTCGGAGATATCGACGCGCTCGGACTTGTCGTACTGGCGGGGGCTCATTTAAGGCTCGCGATGGTCCCGGAACACCCACGATGGTACACGCCGCCAGCCGTCGAGTAATTCGCGGTCGAGAAGCCGGCTGTTCGGGCAGTAGCGCTCCACCAGGTCCCAGAACCGGGCGGAGTGGTTCATGTGACGCACGTGGGCCATTTCGTGCACCAGCAGGTAACGAAGCACCTCGGGGCGCTGGAAAAGCAGGCAGCAGTTCAAGCTGATGGTGCCGCGGGCCGAGCAGCTGCCCCAGCGCGTGCGCTGCCGGCGAACGGCGAGACGCCGATAGGGCAGCTCCATCTCTTTGGCCACCGCTTCGAGCGCTGGCGCGAACGCTTCAGCCGCCTGCTGGGCCAGCCAGAGCCGCAACGTGTTCTGAACGGCCCGCACGTTGCCCATATCTCCGCCAAGGCTCAGGAGACCGGGGGCGGCGACTTTGATGCGTGGCCGGCCCGTGCCGCCGGCTACGTGAATTCGCCAGGTTTCTTTCGGGCTCGACAGCTCGATGCTTTCGGGCGGAAACGCCTCCGGCGGCGGAGCATTCTTGCGCGCCTCGGCGCGCTTGCGTTCGATCCACAGGCGATGGCGATCGATAAAGCGATCAACGGTAGTGCGTGAGGTGCGCGCCGGCACCACCACTTCAACGCGTCCGCTGTGGAACACCCGCACCGTGAGACGACGCGCGCGCGAACTCTCTCGAATGCCCCAGCCCTCGGTGGCATCACGATCGGACCAGAGCGGTAGCTGCGCGGCGGTTTCGTCGAACATCGTTGTGAAACAGTCTGAGTGCGTCGCTGATCTAAAGTTGCGCCGCGAGCTCTGTGCCTTCGCGGATGGCACGTTCCGCATCCAGCTCAGCGGCCAGCAATGCGCCGCCGATTACGCGCACACGAATCTCAGATGGCAAGCCCGTAGTTAGCTCCATACGCCGCTCTTGCCCGGCACAGATGACGACGGAATCCACGTCGAGCACCGCCGGGCCGGTGGGCCCGGTGATGTGCAACCCCTCGTCGTCGATGCATTCGTAGCCCACTCCGCCCATCATCTCCACTCCATGTGACAGCAGAGCCGCGCGATGTGCCCAACCGGTTGTACGACCCAATGACGTGCCCAGACGCGAAGATTTACGCTGAAGCAGGTAGATTTTGCCGGCGTGCGCCGGAGCAGCCGGGCGGGGAAGCAGGCCGCCGGGTGAGCGAAGCTCCCTGTCGATGCCCCACTCCGCGCAAAATTCACGGGTGTCAGTCGCCGCATCCACGGCGCGGCGCGCGGTCAGGTAGGTGGCGACATCGAAGCCAATGCCGCCGGCACCGATGATGGCCACGCGCGGTCCGGCCTTACGTCGGCCACTCAATAGATCCGGATAGCTGATGACCTTGGAGTGCTCGATGCCTGGAATACCGGGAACCCTGGGCTTCACGCCCGCGGCGAGCACCACATCATCGAACTTTCCTGCGGCCAAAGTTTCCGCGGTAGCGGTGGTATTGAAGCGCACATCCACGCCCAGCACCGCGAGCCGCCGGCCGTAGTAACGCAGCGCTTCGCGAAACTCTTCCTTCCCCGGCACTTCGCGCGCATAGCGAAACTGGCCGCCAATTTCCGATTCCTGCTCGAACAGCGTGACCACGTGCCCGCGCTCCGCCGCCGACACGGCACACGCAAGCCCCGCAGGGCCCGCGCCGATGACGCACACCCGCCGGGGCGTTGCGACGGGCTCGAGAATCAGCTCCGTTTCCCGCGCAGCGCGCGGATTGACGAGGCACGTCGCGCGCTTGCCCTCGAAGATTCGGTCGAGACACGCCTGGTTGCAGGCGATGCAGGTGTTGATCTCCGACGCGCGCCCCGCCGCGGCCTTGTTCGCGAAGTGCGCATCGGCCAGTAGCGGACGCGCCATCGAAATCAGATCCGCGCCGCCGCCCTTCAACACGTCTTCCGCGACCTGCGGGTCGTTGATGCGATTCGTGGCGATGATGGGCAACCGCGTGGCTGTCTTCAGCCTCTCGGTCACCCACGTGAACGCCGCACGCGGCACCATCCCCGCGATAGTTGGAATGCGCGCTTCGTGCCAGCCGATGCCGGTGTTCACCAGCGTGACACCTGCGGCTTCGAGCCGCGACAGCAGCCAGGCGGTGTCCTCGAACGTGTTGCCTCCGCTCACCAGGTCGAGGCCCGAAATGCGATAGATGAGGATGAAATCGCGGCCCGCCGCCGCACGCACGCGCCGGATTATCTCCAGCGGGAAACGACAGCGGTTGGCCAGCTCGCCACCCCATTCGTCCTGGCGCCGGTTAGTGCGCGCGGAGATGAACTGGTTCAGCAGGTAGCCTTCAGACCCCATGATCTCGACGCCGTCATAGCCCGCGTCGCGCGCAAGCGCGGCGGTGCGCGCGAAAGCGTCGATCTGTTCCTCGATCGCCTTCGGGCTCAGCTCGAAGGGCGTGAAGCGATTGATCGGCGCCTTGAGGCGCGACGGCGCGACGATGAACGGATGAAACCCGTAACGCCCGGCATGCAATATCTGCATGCAGATTCGACCGCCCTCCGCGTGCACGGCTTCGGTGACGAGCCGGTGTCGCGGCACTTCGCGGCGAGCGCTGAGCTTGCCCGCGAACGGCGCGATCCAGCCGGCCTTGTTGGGCGACACGCCGCCGGTGACGATCAGGCCGACACCGCCGCGGGCGCGCTCGGCAAAATAGGCGGCAAGCTTGGGATAGTCGCGCGCGCGGTCTTCCAGTCCCGTATGCATCGAACCCATGACGATTCGATTACGGAGCGTCAGAAAACCCAGGTCGAGCGGCGCGAACAGGTGCGGATAATTCACGGGTGGCCAATCATAACAGCGGCGCGGCCGTTTGCCGGTGTGCCCCGGAGGACCGATGGACTTTAGCGGACAGCCCTCCTAGGATCGCGCGGCCCTTCACCGGACGACCGGCGCCCTACGTGACCGCACCGATTCTCGAAGTTCAGAATCTCGTCAAGACCTATCCCGGCGGCGTGACTGCGGTCGACGGCGTCTCGCTGGGTGTCACCGAAGGCATCTGCTTTGGCCTGCTCGGCCCGAACGGCGCCGGCAAGACCAGCACCATCGAGATCATGGAGGGCATTCTCGGCGCAAGCTCAGGCGAGGTGCGCTTCCGGGGCGAGCCGCTCGGCCGGCGTTTCAAGCAGGAAGCCGGCATCCTGTTTCAGAAAACCGCTTTGCAGGACTTCCTGACCGTCCGCCAGAGCCTCGAGATGTTCCGCCGGCTCTACGACCACGGCCTGGATGTAGACGAGGTCATACAGCTCTGCGCGCTCGAGAAGCTTGCGAAGCGAGACACCCGCAAGCTCTCCGGTGGGCAGCAGCAACGCCTCCTGCTGGCGATTGCACTGGTGAACGACCCTGCCCTGCTGTTCCTCGACGAGCCGACCACCGGCCTCGACCCGCAGGCGCGCCGGAATTTCTGGGAACTGGTGCAGTCGATCAAGGCGCGTCACAAGACCATCATCCTCACCACGCATTACATGGAAGAAGCCGAGCGCCTGTGCGACGAGATCGCCATCATGGATCGCGGCCGGATCATCGCGCAGGGCACGCCCCGCAACCTGCTTCGCGAGCATTTCGCGGAAGTGCTGCTCGAGCTGCCGCGCCAGGAATTCCCTGAAGCCGCGCGCGGGTTGCCGCTGCGTTTGATCGAAGCCAGCGACCGCGTCGAGATCACCACCAACGACCTCGACGCCACACTGCGCATTCTCATGGATGCCCACGTGCCGCTCACCGCCCTGCGCATTCGGCCGCCGAATCTGGAAGATCTGTTCCTGGAGCTCACCGGCAAGGAGCTGCGCACGTGATCAAACGCCTGCTGGCCGTCTGGCACGCCCGCAATCTCGAGTTCGTGCGCGACCGGGGCACGATGATCTTCACGATCCTGCTGCCCATCGCGCTCGTTGTGGGCATGAGCTTCGTGCTCGGCGGCAAGGAGCGGCCGCTGTTCAAGGTGGGTGTGCTCACCGCGCAGATCGACAAGCAGTCGCACCCATTCCTGTCGGAGCGTTTCGTGGATTTCGTTCCGGTCGACAACGAGGCCCAGGCCGTGCACAAAGTGGCGCGGCATGAGCTCGATCTGCTCGTCGACGTGCGCCCTCCCGTGCGCTACTGGGTAAACCCCAGCTCGCCCAAAGGCTACATCGTCGAGAAGCTCATGCTGGAAAAAGACCGGAACGCGCATCGCGAGCCGGTCTCGGGCGATGCCGTTCGCTACGTCGACTGGCTGTTCCCGGGCATTCTCGGCATGAACCTGATGTTCAGCTGCCTGTTTGGCGTGGGCTACGTGGTTCTGCGCTACCGGAAGAACGGCTTCCTGAAACGCCTGCATGCCACGCCGCTCACCTCGTTTGAATTCCTGACGGCGCAGGTGCTATCCCGCCTGGTGCTCGCCATGGTGGTCACCAGCATTCTGTACGCGGGCATCGGGGCGATCATTCACTTCCATTCAGCGGGAAGCCTGCTGCTTCTCGTCGGGCTCATGGTGCTGGGCGCACTCTCGATGATCGCGCTGGGCCTCACCATCGCCGCGCGTTTCTCCAGCGAAGAACTGGTCGGCGGGCTGCTGAACCTGCTCACGTGGCCGATGATGATTCTCTCCGGCATCTGGTTTTCGCTCGAAGGCTCGCCTCAATGGGTGCGCTGGATCGCGCAGGTGTTCCCGCTCACACACCTGCTGGACGCCGCCCGCGCCGTGATGCTGGACGGTGCCGGGGTCGCCGCCATCGGCAACGACCTGGCGTACCTCGCCATCACCACCGTCGCGTTCCTCGTGTTTGGCGCCTGGTCCTTCCGGTGGCGCGTGGAATAGCGGCGAAATGAGATTTCTCAGCGACAACACGGCGACCGCATGCCCTGAGGTAATCGAGGCGATTACCGCCGTCAATCACGGGCGTGTCAAAGCGTACGGCGACGACGAGTGGTCCAAGCGGCTGGATCGGGTGCTGGGCGAGTACTTCGGCCGGGAAGTGAAAGCCTTTGCGGTCGTCACGGGCACGGCGGCCAACTCGCTTAGCATCGCCACGCTGTCGCCTCCCTATGGCGCCGTGTTCGCGCACGGGGATGCGCACATCGTCACGGACGAATGTGGCGCGCCGGAGTTCTTCTCAGGCGGCGCGAGACTGGTGATCGTGGGTGGGCCGAACGGAAAAGTGGCACCGGACGCTTTCGAAGCCGCCATCGGCAGCACGCCAGCTCCGGTTCACAAGGTGCAACCGGCCGCGCTCTCCATCACGCAGGCCACGGAACTCGGCACTACCTACCGCCCGGAAGAAGTCGCGGCGCTCACAGAGATTGCCCATCGGCGCAACCTGAAAGTGCACATGGATGGCGCGCGGTTCGCCAACGCCGTGGCTTTTCTCGGTTGCTCACCCGGCGACATCACCTGGCGAGCTGGCGTTGATGTGCTTTCATTCGGCGCCACGAAGAACGGCGCGCTGGCTGCGGAAGCAGTGGTGTTCTTTGATCCGCTGCTGGTCCGGGACTTTGAACTGCGCCGGAAACGAGCTGGACATCTGATCTCGAAGTCCCGGTTCGTCACGACGCAGCTGCTCTCCTACGTGGAGTCCGGCGCCTGGAAGCGGAACGCGATTCGAGCGAATGCGTTGGCGCAACGGATTGCAGCGGCGGCAGGTGCGGTGCTGCTCTACCCGGTCGAGGCCAACGAGTTGTTCCTGCAGCTCGGGGATGCGCCTAAACGCGCGTTACGTGAGGCCGGCTTCGAGTTTTACGATTGGGGGGGCGAGAAATCCGGCGCGGTACGGCTGGTCGTCTCGTGGGACCAACCTGAGCAGGATGTCGATGCGCTCTGCCGCGCGCTCAGCCGGACGTAATCTTCGAGAGCAGGCGGCGCGCCAGCGCGAAGTCCGGCGCAATCAGCAAAGCGCGCTCGAGCGCATCACGAGCCGCCAGCACATCGCCACGGTCCAGATAACCGAGCCCGAGGTATGTATAGGCCTCTGCGGCGCCCCAGCCCGGCGTGCGGTCGACGCCCTGCCGCTCGGTCTCGAAGGCCTGCGCGGCCTTCTTGAGCTTCGTGAGCGACGGCTCGTCGAGCCTTGCGCCCTCGCCGCTCTCGAGCGCTCCCAGCAACAGCACGCGCGGGTCTTTCGGCGCCAGCTTGACCGCCTTTTCCATTTGCCCGGCGCTCTTCGACCCTGCCAGCGGGCTCCACGGCTTGAGGCTGGACAGCGTGCGCAAACACGCGGACTGCAACGCAAGCCCTGCAGCGAACTCCGCGTTCGCCTTCACCGCACGATCGAGATTCGCGGTGCACCGCTCGATGGCGTTGCGCGCCTGCACTTTGTCGCGAGTGACGAGCAGCAGCGCGAGCCGATAATTCGCAAGGCCTGCGTAGTAATTCTGAAGTGCGTCTTCGGGAGCCTCGTCGCGAGCGAGTTGGTCCGCGACGTCGGAGAGTGCGTGAGTGTCTTCGATGTAGAAGGCATACTGAATGCGGCCTTCGACATCCATCCATTCGCTGCTCGCTGCGTGCACTCGATGCGAGATGAGAGTGACGGCCACTGCAACGGCGACGGCCGCAGCAATGCGCACGAGCCGCGTTGAAAACCCACGACTGGGCGAGGAGTGAACCAGCCTTTCGCTCGAGCGGAGCTGTACCCGCCGACGCGTTTTGTAGAATGTCCGCTGAAGCATGAATTACCCTAACACAGGCATTTTTAACCTCCCCACGACGGCGGTCTCACCTGCGCTGATCGATATCGGAATCAACCTCGGCCACGATAGTTATGACAACGACCGTGCTCTGGTGATGGCTCGCGCAGCCGCTGCGGGCGTGGTGCAGATGGTGGTGACCGGTGCCAGCGGGCAGGGTTCACAAAAAGCCTTCGAGCTGGCGCGCAGCCATCCGGGGCGTTTGTTCGCCACCGCAGGCGTCCATCCCCATCATGCAACCGAGCTCACGCCTGAACTTGCGGCCGCGCTCGAACAGCTTGCGCACGAGCCTGAGATCGTCGCCGTGGGAGAATGCGGGCTCGATTATTTTCGCGACTTTTCGCCGCGCGACGTGCAGCGCGCCGCGTTCGCGCGGCAACTCGAGATCGCAGCAGAAGTGGGTAAGCCCGTGTTTCTGCACCAGCGCGATGCGCATGACGACTTCCTCGCGGTGCTGCGCGAACATCCGCGCGCGCTGGCGTCGGGCGCTGTCGCGCATTGCTTTACCGGAAACGCGGCAGAGCTGGCGGCTTACCTGGACCTTGGTCTTGCCATCGGCATCACGGGATGGGTTTGCGATGAACGCCGCGGTGGCCATCTGATTCCGTTGATGCGCGAAATACCGGCCGCCAGGCTGATGCTCGAAACCGACGGACCCTATCTCCTGCCGCGCGACCTGAAACCCAAACCGCCTTCACGCCGCAACGAGCCGGCGTATCTTCCTCACATTGCCGCCACGGTGGCGCGTGCGCGTGGCGAATCCATCGAACAGCTTTCCAGCTCGAGCACTGCCGCAGCGCGAGCGTTTTTCGGGCTGCCGGGGCTCATATAAGAATGAGTGCCAAGCCATTGTTTTTACATATTTAGCAGAGGCCCGATATGGACGTTTCACGTGTCATCGCATCGATTGGCAAGCAATGGCAAGGCAGCATCGTCGAGCGCCTGCAGGCGTACGTGCGCATTCCAAACAAGTCGCCGGTGTTCGATCCGGACTGGGAACGTAACGGCTACATGTTTGCGGCCGCCGACCTGA
>JBDTUL010000241.1:0-8971 GCA_040007735.1 Gammaproteobacteria bacterium
CCGACAGGCGCGCACCCTTGTAGGTGGCGCTATTGAAATTGTCTTGAACGAGATTGGCGTTGTTGATCACCACGCTGTTCGCAGGCACCTGGCCACCGGCATAGGCGTAGTGAATGCCGAGATCGGTGTTCGACCGCGCAAACGTTCCCGGCACGTTGTCGATGTAGCCGCCGCGCGATTCGTTGTAGATGACGCCGCGCAACGCAAACTTGTCCGGGATGATCGGCAGGTTGAAAGTGCCGTCGAGATTGTTGCTCGGGTCGCCGTGCGCAGTGATGGCATACCCCGCATTCACATTGGCCTCGATCCTGTCGAGCTTCGGTTTGTTCGTGATGTAGCGAACGACGCCCGCCTGGGCGCCTGCGCCGAAGAGCGTGCCCTGCGGCCCTTCCAGCACTTCGACCCGCTCGAGGTCTGCGGCGTACACATCGAGATTACGGCCCGGCAACTGCGCCGACTGGTCATCGAGATAGACCGCGACGTTCGGAAACGGCCCGACGACGCCGGAACCCTGCAAGCCCGTTACGCCCGTGGCGAGCCCGCGCATGTAGATGTTGTTCTGGCCTGGGCCGAGACCCTGAGACGTGAGGTTCGGAACGTACTTCACGTAGTCATCGAACGTGGTCACGTTGAGCTGCGACAGCGTCTCGGCCGTGAGCGCCGTGATGGCAATCGGGACGTTCTGGAGGTTTTCCTCGCGACGCGTAGCGGTGACGGTTACTTCCTCGAGACCGGCCGCCGACGGCGTCTGCGCAACGACCGGCGCCTGATACGCCAGCATGGCGGCGTCGGCCAGAATGGCGGTGATAACCGCGGATACGGTTGACCTGTGATGCATCGCTCTCTCCCCGCTTTCAGTCGTTAGTTATTCGGCGGTCGGCTGCAGAACCCTCTTCGTGTGGTGTGCAGACGACAATCAGAACGAGCGTCCTGCGGCATCATATAGTCTCGACGATTCACATCCCAGTCCATTGGGTTGGATGGTAGTGGTGCTGGCCAGCGCTCATCGATACGCAGTCCAGATGGTCTTGAGGTCCGTGTACTTATCAATTGCATGCGGCGAACGGTCGCGCCCGAAGCCGGACTGGCCGAAACCCCCGAACGGCGTGGCCATCGAGGAGCGGTCGAATGCGTTCACCCACACAGTTCCGCCGCGTAACGCATTCGACAGGCGATGTGCCACGTTCATGTCCGCCGTCCAGACGGCCGCGGCGAGCCCATAGATGCTGTCGTTCGCCATTCGCAGGGCCTGGGCCTCATCGCAGAAGGTGAGCACAGTAAGCACCGGGCCAAAGATTTCCTCTCGGGCGACCCGCATGTCCGCGCTCACGCGATCGAGCACAGTCGCCTCAACGTAGTAACCCCCGGTGTCCTGCATCACTTGCTTGCCACCCAATGCAACTTGCGCGCCCGCCGCGACACCGCCGTCGATGAAGTCGAGAACACGGCGCATGTGCCCCGCGTCGATCAGCGCGCCCATCTGGGTAGCGGGATCCAGCGGATACCCGAGCGTGATCGTGGCAGCGACTTTAGAGATGGCTTCGATCAGCCGGTCCCGGATCGACTCATGAACGATGACGCGCGAGCCTGCGTGACACGTCTCACCGGAGTTGTAATAGATGCCCCAGGCGATGCCTTCGGCTGCGGCGGCTATGTCGGCGTCCGCCATCACGACGTGCGGCGACTTGCCGCCGCATTCGAGCGCCACTCGCTTCAAATTCGAGTCACCTGAGTAGCGCATCATGAGCTTGCCGACCTCGGTAGAGCCGGTGAAGCTCACCATGTCGACGTCGTTATGCAGCGCAAGCGCGCGACCCGCCTCCTCGCCAAACCCCGGCACCACGTTCAACACGCCCGGTGGAATGCCGGCGGCAGAGGCCAGCGAGGCGAGCCGGATTGCGCTGAGCGGCGATTGTTCGGCCGGCTTCAGCACGACAGAGTTGCCGCTCAGCAGTGCAGGCCCGATCTTCCACGCACTGATAATGAGCGGGTAATTCCACGGCACGATGGCCGCGATGACACCCAGCGGCTCTCGGCGAATGAGTGCGAGGTCGCTCGCTGGCGTTGGCGCGACTTCGTCATAGAGCTTGTCGGCAAACTCGGCGTAGTACGCGATGCAAGTTGCGCAGTTCACCACATCGACGGCAATGGAGTTGGCAATGGGCTTGCCGACGTCGAGCGTTTCGAGCAGCGCGAGGTGTTCGGTGTCCTCGCGAATGAGCTCGGCGAAGCGCAGGAGAACCTTCTTGCGAGCTTGAGGATCCGCGCGCCTCCAGGTGCCGGCGTCGAAGCTGGCACGCGCAGCGCGCACGGCTGCATCGATATCTGCCGGGCCGCCGCGCGCCACCTCGCCGATGCGCCGGCCATCGATCGGGCTCAGGTCATCGAACCGACGTCCATCGAGCGCATCAACATACTGCCCGCCAATGAACGCACGCCCTTCGGGTCGCAGCACGGAAGCGAGACGCTCCCAGGACGAACTATCATGAACGGGGCCCCCTGACGTCATGATTTTACTGAGGAGAGGTGCATATTAGTCAGACAGGCTCCTGGCATTGGCTCAGACTTCCACAGCAGCCTAACGCTTCACAGTCTAGAAATTGACTAGCGCCAGCGAAAAAAAGCATTGATCGCCACGCGCCATGCCGGGCGCGCGGCGAGGCGTCGCAATCAGACAAGGGGCTTGTCGGATTCCGGCAATGCGTGCCCGCCGCGTATCAGCGCCTGCAGGATCTCGCTCTCACCACACACACCTGCGAGCCGGTCACCTTCCATCAGAAGGATGGGATGACCGGTCGCCTCGCGAAGGCGAATGAGATCGTGCAGGGACAGCGTCGTCGGTGCGGTAACCACGCCCGCAACGAGCGCCAGCGTCGAAGGATGCTGCCCTGAGGGCACCAAGCTTCGCGCTTCGCCGTCTACCCTCACACCGACGACCACGCCGTCGTCATCGAGGGATGCCCGGTAGCGACCCTCCACATCCAGCCACAGTGCGTCCTCGGTTCGCGTGAGGGTCGCACAGGGCCGCATGATCATCGCGCCGGTGAGCACGGACAGCGGGTTGACGTGCCGAACGAACTGGGCAACGTAGTCGTTGACCGGCCGCATCATGATGTCGTGAGCGTTGCCCGTCTGCAGAATCTGCCCGCCCTCCAGGACGGCAATTCGATCGCCGAGCTTGAGTGCTTCATCCATGTCGTGCGTGACGAACATGATCGTTTTCTTGAAGCGTTCCTGCAGGGAACAGAGCTCATCCTGCAACCGCGCGCGGATCAGGGGATCCAAAGCCGAGAACGGCTCGTCCATCAGCAGAATGTTCGCGTCGGTGGCAAAGGCGCGCGCGAGGCCTACGCGCTGCTGCATGCCTCCCGAGAGTTCGCTCACGTGACTCTCCGCCCACTGCGACAGGCCCACAAGCTCCAGCTTCTCGTCAACGACGCGCCGGCGCGTCTCCAGCGACTCGCCACGCAGTTCGAGACCCAAGCCAACGTTGTCGCGAACGGTGCGCCAGGGCAGCAGCCCGAACTGCTGGAACACCATCGCAACGGACTCGCGACGCACGCGACGCAGGCTCGCCGGTTCGCAGGTGGTGACGTCCAGAGTTCCGCTTCCATCGCGAATCAACACGTGGCCGCGCGTCACTCGGTTGAGCCCGTTCACCGCCCGCACGAGCGTGGACTTGCCGGAGCCGGAGAGACCCATCAGCACACAGATCTCGCCGCGCTCGACGGCCAGGCTGGCGTTGGCGACGCCAACGACGACACCGAGGCTCTTGGCGATCTGGGCGCGTGTCTCTCCAGCATCGAGCGCGGCCAGCGCGCGCTCAGTCAGGTCGGCACCCGCGCGACCTGACTCACGGGTGAAGAGAATGTCGACATTCTGCAGCTCGATTGCGGCGTCGGTGCTCATCGCCGGGCTCCGCGATCACGCGGCCGGCTCAGCCGGTCGAGAATGATGGCAAGCAGCACGATGGCGAAGCCCGCCTCGAAGCCCATGCCAACTTGCACTGAATTCAGGGCTCGCACTACCGGAACGCCCAAGCCGCCCGCGCCGACGAGCGCGGCGATGACGACCATCGACAGGCTCAGCATGATGCACTGGGTGATGCCGGCGATGATGCTGGGTGCGGCGCTGGGCAGCTCCACCTTCCACAACAGTTGCCGCGGAGTGGCGCCGAACGCCTCGCCCGCCTCGCGCAACGCAGTTGGCACTGACGAGATGCCGAGATGCGTGAGACGGATCGGCGCCGGCATCGCAAAGATCACCGTCGAGATCACGCCGGGCACGACGCCGAGACCGAAGAGCACGAGCGCCGGAATCAGATAGACGAACGTGGGGAGCGTCTGCATCAGGTCGAGTACGGGGCGCAG
This sequence comes from Gammaproteobacteria bacterium, assembly GCA_040007735.1. Taxonomy (GTDB): domain Bacteria; phylum Pseudomonadota; class Gammaproteobacteria; order Steroidobacterales; family Steroidobacteraceae; genus JADGHX01. Next base: position 4,371 of record JBDTUL010000241.1, read on the forward strand.
AACGGTGTAGAGCCGCGGCCGATGAGCGGCAGCAATACCGAGCGGCACGCCCAACAATGTGGAAAGCAGCGCCGCCACCGCGACGAGCGACAGGGTTTCGAGTGTCTCGGGCCAATAGCCCTGATTGAGAATGAACAGCAGCGCGGCGGCAACGAACGCAACCAGGCCGAAAGACCTGCGCAGGAACCACGCCAGCACCGCGATCGCTACGATGAGCACGAGCGCCGGAACGAACATGAGCGCTGCGGTCACGCCGTGCACGGTGGCTCGCACACCTGTCGAAATTGCGCTGAAGAACCCGCCGCCGTTGTTCTTTATCCAGTCGATGGCGACCGCCGAAGCATCGCCCACCGGAATCTTGTGGCCCGTAATCCAGCTCTGAAGAGTGTGCTGCTGTGTCAGCGTGTTTGTGAGCGAGAGCGCGGCAAGCGCAGGCTTGCCATCGAACGTGCGCACACCCTCGAGCCACTGTGCGAGCGTGGCGGGATTCGCCTTCAGCCAGGCGACCGCGGCGAGATCGGGCGTCACGTGGCGATCGAGGATCGCGCTCATGACCTCACTCTCGCCATGCGGAGTGAATTCTAGATTGGTGAGCAGGCGGCCGACGTTCGGACACTCTTTCACGTAACCGGCACGCACGTTCGTGAACACGGCTGCGCCGCCGAAGTTGGGACCGAACGAGGCATCGCCGCCGGTGAGATAGCGCATGTCGAAGCGCATGTTCATCGGATGCGGATCCCAGCCGAGGAACACGATGGGGCGTTTCGCTCGCACGGCCCGCTCGACTTCCGCGAGCATGCCCTGTTCGCTCGACTCTATGAGCTTGAACTTCCCGAGACCGAAGGCGTTGTCCTTGATGAGGCCGAGGACGAGGCGGTTGCCATCATTGCCGGGCTCGATGCCATAGATTGCGTTGCCGAGCGCCGGACCGAAGCGCTGGATGTCCGCGAAATCCTTGATGCCCGACTCGTAGACATACCTGGGAACGGCGAGCGTGTATTTCGCGCCCGTGAGATTCGCACCGACGACATCGACCGAATGGTCGGCGACGAATGGCGCGCGGTCGCCTTCCTGCGAGGGCATCCAGTTGCCGAGGAAGACATCGATATCTTTGTTCTTCATCGCCGCGTAGGTGACCGGCAGCGACAGCACAGTGATCCGCGATTCGTAGCCGAGATCGGTCAGCACGCGATTGATTATCGCCGTGGTAGTCGTCACGTCGGTCCAGCCGATGTCGGAGAGGCGCACGGTTTTGCAGGAGGCTGCCTCAACCGTCGCAGCACTGGCGTCCGCAGCGGCAGCGGGCCGCCCCCCAAGCCCTGCGGCCAGCGCGCACAGCACGCCGACGCCGTAGCAGGCCGCCCAGCTCTTGACCCTCGAGGTGCGCAACCGCATGATCCCCTCCGCAAGTTGAACAGGCGTTTAGTCCTCTTCGGGGCCGAACGCGAGCCGATTGTAAGCGTCGAATTCAGAAACAGAAAGTCGCACTCGCATGCTCTGCAACGGGGCACGTGCGAGGGGCTTGCCCGATCTGGAATCGAGCTGTCGCGAAAGCGCGAGGCACAGCCGTTGAACAGACAATCAATACCAGGTCCCGCGCGAGGTGAGGACTGGGACGCTCGCCGTCGCCAGCTCATCGAGGTCACCATCGACAGCCTCGCCGAGGTCGGCTACGTCGGCAGCACGCTTGCGCACATCGCCAGCCGAGCCGGCATATCACCGGGCCTGGTGGCCCACTACTTCGGCGACAAGGATGGGTTGCTCGAAGCTACTTTCCGCCGTTTGGCTCTGCGTGTCAGCGATCAGGTCCGGCGGCGGCTGCAACACGCGCAGACACCTCGGGGTCGCATCCAGGCGGTGATCGACGCAAACCTTGCGCCCGAAGAGTTCGACCGCCGCACTGGGGGAGCGTGGCTCGCGTTCTGGGGTCAGGTGCTGCACGTGGCCCCTCTCAAAGACGTGCAGGTCGTCTATCAGCGCCGGATGCTTTCCAATCTGAGGTATTCGCTGCGACAACTCGTGCCGGCGGATGAAGCACGAACGCTGGCGAGCATGATCGCAGCGATGATAGATGGCGTCTGGCTGCGTGCCGCGCTTTCCGAATGGCGCGAGGCAGACAGTGAAGCTGCACGCGCGCTGCTCACCAAGTTCGTCGACGGACGCCTGCGCGAAGCAAAGTCTGAGGCCGCCACGGAGGCTAGCGCTCCAGGAGTGCCTGCGCCCTCGCACGAGCAGCACTCTTTCAAAACAATCAATCCCGCAACGGGTGAGACGCTCGCGGAATTCAGGTGCGCCGGGCCGCAAGAGGTCGACGCGGCCGTGGCGAAAGCTTGCGAAGCGCAGGCGAAGTGGGCCGCGACGCCCGCCGTCGAACGCGGGCGGATTCTGCGTCGTACCGCGGATCTCCTGCGCCAGCACAACGATGAACTGGCGGAGCTCGAAACGCGCGACACGGGCAAGCCGATTCAGGAAACGCGAGTCGTCGACGTCGTGTCCGGCGCAGACTGCCTCGAATACTACGGTGGATTGGCGGCGAGCATCGCCGGCGAGCACATCGACCTGGGTCCTGCAGCTTTCGGCTACACGCGCCGCGAACCACTAGGCGTCGTGGCCGGAATCGGTGCCTGGAACTATCCATTGCAGATTGCATGCTGGAAATCAGCGCCCGCGCTCGCGTGCGGCAACGCCATGATCTTCAAGCCCGCCGAGCTCACTCCCCTCACGGCCATCAGGCTGCAGGAAATCTATGCGCAGGCGGGCTTGCCGGAGGGCATCTTTCAAGTGGTGCAGGGTCGCGCCGAAACGGGCCGCCTGCTCACGCGTCACCCTCTGATTCGCAAGGTCTCGCTGACAGGCGAGGTATCGACCGGCAAGGCGGTGATGACGGATGCCGCCTCGACGCTCAAGTCTGTCACGCTCGAACTCGGGGGCAAGTCCCCACTGATCGTCTTCGACGATGCTGAGATCGACAATGCGGTGGCAGGTGCCCTGCTCGGGAATTTCTATTCCGCTGGAGAGGTCTGCTCGAACGGCACGCGGGTGTTCTTGCAGCGTGGCATCGCCGCGGCTTTTCGGGAGAAGCTGCTTCAGCGTGTGAAGGCACTGCACGTCGGCGATCCGCTCGATCCAGCCACTCAGGTTGGCGCGCTGATCTCCGAACAGCACATGACGAAGGTGCTGGGCTACATCGCCCGGGGCCGTGCCGAAGGCGCGCGACTGCTGGCGGGCGGCGCGCGCGTGACGGATGGCGACCTCGCGAATGGCTTCTTCGTCGCGCCCACCGTATTCGACCAGTGTCGCGACGACATGGCCGTGGTCCGTGAGGAGATCTTCGGGCCCGTCATGTGCGTGCTCGAGTTCGACGACGAAGCAGAGGTTCTCGAGCGCGCCAACGCCACCGAGTTTGGCCTCGCCGCCGGTGTGTTCACGAGAGACATCAAGCGTGCGCACCGCATGGTCGCGTCGCTTCAGGCGGGCACGTGCTGGATCAATCATTACAACATCACGCCGGTCGAACTTCCGTTCGGCGGCGTGAAGCTCTCGGGGCTCGGGCGCGAGAACGGGCGCGCGGCGCTCGACCACTACACGCAGATCAAGAGCGTCTATGTTGCCATGCGCGACGTCGACGCCCCATATTGAGGGTGCGTCTTGAGCGACGAGGAGTTCGACTACATCGTCGTGGGGGCAGGATCGGCCGGCTGCGTGCTGGCCGACCGGCTGACTGAAGGCGGTCGCAGCAGCGTGCTGCTGCTCGAGTACGGCGGCTCCGATCGCTCGCCTTTTATCCAGATGCCCGCCGCACTGTCGATCCCTATGAACATGCGGCGCTACGACTGGCGCTATCGCACGGAGCCGCAGCCGGGGCTCGGTGGCCGCAGCCTGCACACGCCGCGTGGCAAGGTGATTGGCGGGTCGTCTTCGATCAACGGGCTCGTCTATGTTCGCGGTAACGCCTGCGACTTCGAGCGTTGGGAATCCGAGGGCGCCACGGGTTGGCGCTACGCAGACGTTCTCCCCTACTTCCGGCGTGCGGAGCGGCGGCTTTCAGGCGGCAACGAATATCGTGGCGGCGAAGGCAAGCTGCAAACCCGCTATGGCACGCTGTCGCACCCTCTGCACTCTGTGTGGCTAGCCGCGGCACGCGAGGCGGGCTACCCGGCGACGGACGATCTAAATGGATTTCAGCAGGAAGGGTTCGGGCGCCTGGACATGACAGTTGCTGATGGACAGCGCTGCAGCGCTGCGGTGGCGTATCTGCGGCCCGCCCTGTCGCGACCCAACCTCGCGCTGCGCACTCATGCACTCGCCACGCGCGTGATGTTTGAAAGCCGGCGTGCGTATGGCGTGCGCTATCTGCGCCACGGAAAGGAATTCAAGGCGCGGGCGCGGCGCGAAGTCATTCTCTCGGGGGGTCCAATCAATTCGCCGCAACTTCTCAAGCTGTCGGGGATAGGGCCGGCGCCGGAGCTGCGCGCGCTTGGCATCGACGTCGTCCACGCCCTCGCGGGCGTTGGGGAGAATCTGCAGGATCATCTGGAGTTCTACTTCCAGGTCGCCTGCACCCAGCCCATCACGTTGTATTCGGTTTTCAATACGCTGGG